>JAEDLO010000017.1 GCA_016295245.1 Bacteroidales bacterium
GCAGGTGAGACCATTATGCCTTCACCTGCGCGGGTACCCCCCGTCAGAAGTACCTCTGAGGCACATTGGGTGCGCAGGTGATTGACAGGAAGAAGGGCCACCCCGCTCAGACCTAGCTCTGATGGGTCCTCGGCAGAGTTTTGTCATTCACCTGCGCGGGCGACCCCTCTCAGAAGTACCTGTGAGGCACATCAGGTGCGCAGGTGAGACCATTATGCCTTCACCTGCGCGCTTGACCCCCTCCAGAAGTACCTCTGAGGCACCCTGGGTGCGCAGGTGATTGACAGGAAGCACGTCCACCCCTCTCAGACCTAGCTCTGATGGGTCCTCGGCAATATTTTGTCATTCACCTGCGCGGGCGACCCCCTATCAGAGGTCCTCTGAGGCACATCACCTGCGCAGGTGAATTACACGAGAACAGCACTGAGTTGTCCTCTGTACGCACCTGCTCCGGAACTTGCTTGGGGGCCTTCTTGTCGTTACTTTGGTTGGCTTCGATTTCTGCCAAAGCCAGCGAGTATTTTGGGTTTCTGACACCACGCAGAACTCAAATTTCGAAAGGCGATGTGCAATAATTTGAAGTTCCTATCCAACGAAATGCTCTTCCGTGTTTTCTGCCGGGGCGAAATAATTAGTTTGCAAATGGATGACACAATTTGGTTTTGTTTCCACAATTCTTTACCTTTAAAAGACTTATTCCGTTTACGATGAAAACAGCCACTCTGATCCGAAAACAGCTTGTAATCGCTGCAATCTTTTTCCTGTTCAGCACCATATCCTTCGCCCGGACCTTCGCCCCTTCCGACCAACCGGACTCTCCCGAGATTTGGTCAGGGAAACTGGAAGTCCAAGGTACCCGACTCTCAATCGTCTTCCACCTCGACGGTCAGAAGCCGACGATGGATTCGCCTGATCAGGGTGTAAAGGGAATTCCGATTGTCGTAGAGAGGACGGACTACGGCGGAATTTCTATCGAAATCCCTTCTATTGCAGCAAGTTACAAAGGTAATATGCTTTTCAATAAGATTCTGGGGACTTTCACGCAGAGGGGATTTTCATTGCCACTGACCCTTACGCCCGGGGAGCAGAAGCTTGCGCGCCCGCAAACGCCCGTGGGTCCTTTCCCTTATGTCAGCGAGGAGCTTACTTTCTTCAATGGCGATGTCGCCCTCCATGGCACCCTTGTCCTGCCTCAGGCCTGTACCCGAGCGACTCCAGTGCTGCTGATGGTTACCGGCAGCGGCCAGCAGAACCGCGACGAGGAGGTATTCGAGCATAAGCCTTTCGCCGTTATTGCGGATGCCCTCGCCCGGGCAGGCATTGCCACCCTGCGCTATGACGACAGGGGCATCGGCGGCTATGCGGGTAACATCAACGACTGCACGACTGAGGATTTCAAGAATGACGCGGCTGCCGGCATCGAGTTGCTCCGCACACGCTTTGACAATGTGGGCGTCATCGGCCACAGCGAAGGCGGCGCGATTGCCCTGATGCTCGCAGCTGAGCAGAAGGTGGACTTCGTCGTCTCGCTCGCGGGAATGGTCGTCTCTGGCGCGCAAATGCTTGTATGGCAGAATCGCCTAAGCCTCAAGGAGTTGGGCTTCGCGGACGCGGATATCGATGCATATTGCACGCTGCTCGAAAAGGCTTTTGCCGCCAGCGTCCAGGGAGGTCCATTGCCTGATTCCGACGCCTGCGGGCTGCTGCCTGAATCCCTGAAGAAGAACTACCAGGCCGTGTTGGAGCAGATCCGCCTGCCGTACCTGCACCATTTCCTCGAGCTCGACCTGCGCCCCTTGCTCGGCAGAATCAATTGCCCGGTGCTCGCCCTTAATGGCAGCAAAGACAGCCAGGTTGACCCCGATGGCAACCTCGCCGCCCTTCGCAGCGGCCTCCCTAATACGGGAACCAACAAAATTGAAGTCCTTCCCGGACTAAATCACATTTTCCAACACTGCACCACCGGCTCCGCCAGCGAGTACCGTGACATCGAGGAAACCTTTGCCCCTGAGGCTCTGGATAAGATAATAAGTTGGGTGTCAGAACTTTATCAATAGGCTTGCTCGTGGCACGTCTTGCTAAAGAATCTGTATTCCAAAATGGCAGCTTGTTTTGGGGAGTATCTGCAAACAAGTGCTAACGAAATCGCTTTCACTATTCTGTTACGTTTACGATAACTCTCTGATATCTGGTCAATGAAGGATTTCCGTTATCAGATACTTCAAGAATAATGTGCATAGTACCGCAACGTCCTGTTTTGGGAACGATGAATGAAGCCTTGGCCTTATCGGCGTTTTCAATTTCCAAAGGATTGCCTGTGCGGGCCGATGCGATGTTGAATGTGCCAGGTTCGGGATAATAATACCATTTGAAACTCAATTCATTACCATCCGGGTCTGTGCTGGCTTCAGCGCTAAGCTCTATTTTGTCACCAATCTTGGCAGATATTTCTGCAGGAGAGGAAAGTTTGGCTACCGGTGGATGATTGGTGCTTTCATAATCTTTTATTGTCCAATCCATCCTGGCGACAAAATCATTCTGGAATGCTTCACGCCAGCGCCAGATTGTAGCCTTGTTGCTGTTATGCCAAAATCCGTCAAGTCCCAGTACTTCATCCTGGGCATCTGTCCACAAAGGACGGGTTTCAGGCTCGCCGAACCAGCGTTCAGTTCTTGGTTGATAATACTCATAGCGTCCGCCCCAACTTCCCCAATCAGGATGTTCAGGATTGCCTAATCCATTGTCTATCAGATATAAGAAAGAAGGCGAATCACCCTCCATCAGATATTCAATTAAAGGATACTGTTCACCCAGCGGTCCTTTGCAGCGAATATTCTTGTCCAACCACGGATTATCAACTATTTCAAAGTTTGCTCCGGCAAAACGTCCGTGGAAATGATCACCACTGATACCGCTCCAAGTTCCATAATGATAAGCACCCAAATGATGGTATCCGGGACTTGCAATATAGAACAGGTCCTTGAAGTTCTTTCTTATCCACGGTCCGCTGTCATCCTGGTCGGAAATGGTATAAACGCGAAGTTTCTTCACAAAAGCATCAAGTTCTTCCTGCGGCCTGGTGTTTTTCACCTTCCAGAGAGCTTGCGCAAGGCAGTTGGGACCTCCCCAGACAAGTACCCACACAGGACGGGAATCTTCCTTGTCAACGGTCTTGATGATCCACTCGGAACCTTCAGAATCCATTCCTTCACCAACTGCGTGCATTCCATAATCGGCACGTCCTTCTTTGATTACTGACAAGAGCGATTCCTTTGTAGGGTATCCGGGTTCATGTTTGAGCAAGTTCGCCTGTACTTTACCGTATGCTTCAACAATCTCTTTTATTCTCCAAGTCGCCAGCTTGCTTTGCTGATGAACGGATGTCGTGGCAATAAGGCCCTCTATATCCCATTGGTTGGAATAAGTCAAGAATCTTACCAGTGACATTGCATCGTCAGGCTCATTCTCAATATCGGTCAGAACCAGAATTCTAGGCTTTTCAGCGGATTTGGCATTGGCCTGACAGGACAGGCAGACAACTGTCAACGCAATGATCAAAACTTTGTAGAGGGTCTCAAAAGTCTTCATGTGCTAGCGATCTTTAGCTCAATCCGAATATCTCTCCATTCTCGACGCCGATGCGCAGGGCCTGAGGGGATTTCGGCAAGCCCGGCATACGGATGATGTCTCCAGCGATGGCAACGATAATCTCCGCGCCGGCATTGATCACGATGTCGCGGATATCGAACTCAAAGCCCTCTGGAGCGCCGTAGGCCTTAGGGTTCTGTGAGAAGGAATACTGTGTCTTTGCGATGCAGACTTCGAGAGCCGAATAGCCAGCCTCTTCAAGCATCTTTATCTTCTTTGAGGCTGTCGATGAGAACTTAATGGATGACGCACCGTACACCTTTCGAGCGACGGCCTCGATTTTCGACTTGATGTCCGAGCTGCGTGCATAGGCATAGCGCAACTCGCCCGACGGCTCGTTCTCAATCGTCTCTACCACCAGGCGCGCGAGCTCCTCTGCGCCCTCGCCACCCTTGAGGAAGGCCTCGTTGAGAGCGAAAGGCACGCCCATCTGGGCGCAATGGCGGCGCACAAGTTCAATCTCCTCCTCGGTGTCCTGCGCATAGCGGTTGAAGCATACCACCACGCTCTGCCCGAAGGCCTGCAGGTTGGCGATATGCCTATCGAGATTCGCGAAGCCCTTCACGACGCCCTCGGCATTCGGCTCACGGATTTCGCTTTCAGCGACGCCGCCGTGCATCTTCAGACCCTGGAGGGTTGCGACCAGGACGGTGAGAGCCGGCTGGATGCCCGCCTTGCGGCACTTGATGTCCAGGAACTTCTCCGCGCCGAGGTCAGCGCCGAAGCCCGCCTCGGTGATGGCATAGTCGCCGAAGGTCATCGCCATCTTGGTCGCGAGGATGGAGTTGCAGCCGTGGGCGATGTTGGCGAACGGTCCGCCGTGGATGAAGGCGGGAGTGTTTTCCGTCGTCTGCACGAGGTTCGGCTTGATTGCATCGACAAGCAGCGAAGTCACTGCCCCGCCGACTCCGAGGTCGCGCACGTGGAAAGGCTCGCCGCTCAGGGTGTAACCGAGCAGAATATTGTCGATGCGGCGCCTCAGGTCGTCGATATCGCTTGAAAGGCAGAGTATTGCCATAATCTCGGAAGCCGGGGTGATATCGAAGCCCGACTCCTGCGGAAGGCCGTTGCCGGCGCCTCCTAGACCGGTCACAATCTGGCGCAGCTGCCTGTCGTTGACGTCAAGGGCACGCTTCCAGAGTATCTGCTTGAGGCCGAAGCCCTCTGCGCGATGCTGGTAAATGTAGTTGTCCAGCAGGGCGGAAATCATATTGTTTGCGGATGTGATTGCGTGGAAGTCTCCGGTGAAGTGGAGGTTGATCTTGTCCATCGGCAGGACCTGGGCATAACCGCCGCCGGCTGCGCCTCCCTTCATACCGAAGCAGGGACCGAGCGAGGGCTCCCTCAGGGCGAGGACGGCCTTCTTGCCGATCCTGTTAAGGCCGAGGGCCAGACCTACCGACACGGTCGTCTTGCCGATGCCGGCCTTGGTTGGGGTGATTGCCGTCACGAGGATGAGTTTGCTGCGGGAAACTTCCTTCTCGTCGATGAGCGTGTATGGGACTTTTGCAATGTAGTGGCCGTAGGGCTCGATGCTCTCTACGGGGATGCCTGCCTTGCGGGCTATCTGGTCAATGGGCAGGAGGGTCGCCTCGCGGGCGATTTCGATATCGCTTTTCATTCTACAAATTTACAAAACTTTGAATATCGTACGACAATTATCCGCCCCGGCCAGTAAAGAAATGAGACAATCTTCTCTATGAATTACATTCCGTAAATCAATATCATCGCTGTGGCGGCGAGAGTCAGGAAAAGTATCATCAAAATCAGGAAAACAAGCCCTATGAGTATGGTTTTGCGCAGGCTCTTGCGCCTCGTGTAGCCGAACATCTGGCAGAAGTCATAGACCAATATGAGGGCAATCAGCAGCACGCCGAGGTTCTCCTCCCGACCGAAGGTAAACAGCAGTGTGAACATCATAAAGAAGCAGAACTGGCAGAGGATATAGGCGGAGGTGGTCGCGCAGGCGGTGAAGCCCAAATGCTCCCTCCTGCCGAACACTATCCACATCGATAGAGTGAGGGCAATCAGCTGCCAGATGAATGCGAAGATGCCCTGGCTGCGCAAAGCCCCCTCCAGACTCGCCAGGGAGGCCTCCATGCGGTTGGTGACCATCTCGGGGTGCTTGTCAAGATTGAAGAAGCAATAAGCCTTGAAAACTGCGTTGCCGACATTGGCCATATTGAGCGTAAGGGTGTCACTTTCGCCTATGGTCACCGCGCCTTCCATCTCCATTTCAGACATATCGTTGCCGATCACGACGTCATTGGTGCCCGGCATTTCGGGGTTCAGGATGGAACTCATCAGAGAGAAGAAGGCATAGAAGATGATCAGCGCGGTCATAGGCGCAAGGTAGCGGCTGTTCTGGCCTGAAAGATAGTCGCGTATCATATAGCCTGGACGCAGCAGCAGGTGGATGAAGGTGCGCTTCGCATCGTCGTTCAGGAAAGGGATGCTGTCGAAGCTGCCTTTGAAGAAGCTCTTCTTGCTTGCCCGGTAGGACTGGCCGCAGTGCGGGCAATACGGCGTGGTGATGACCCGGCCGCAGGAGTTGCACTCTATGGGCGCGAAGTCCTCATCCTTGCGTATGATACTGTGCTTGCCTGTACGTTGCCAGATTTTGAAGCGGCGCCATATTAGCGCAACGCCGTTTTTGATGCCGCCGTTTTTGAACAGTTCTTTCAGTTTCATCAGATCGAGCTTTGATGACAAATATAGAAAAAAGCGTGTAAATTTGCCATATGGAAAAATATATACACAAAGTCAAGTACTACGAATGTGACAGGATGGGTATCACCCACCACTCCAACTATATCCGTTTTATGGAAGAGGCCCGCGTCGATGTCCTCGACCATATAGGCTACGGCTACGAGAAGATGGAAAGCGACGGTTACACTTCCCCTGTGGTCAGTCTGTCGGTGGATTACAAGGCGCCGACCACCTTCCAGGACGAGATTGAAATCGAGGTTTTCGTCAAGGAGATAAGCACCCTGAAGATGACTTTAGGCTACGAGATGAAATGCCGTGGCAAGCTGGTGTTCCGCGGCTCGAGCGTCCACTGCTTCTTTGCCGAAGGCCGCCCTGTATCCATCCAGGAGCGCTATTCAGGCTTCTACGAGGCACTTATGCAGCTTAAGAAATAATGTCCCGCGAGATTTTCAAACGCTCCTCCCTGTTGTTGGGAGATGATGTGATGGCATCCCTGTCCTGCGCCAGCGTAATCCTTTTCGGCGTGGGAGGGGTAGGCAGCTGGTGCGCCGAGGGGCTGGTCCGAACCGGCATCGGCAAGCTCACCCTCGTGGACAGCGACAGCGTCAATGCGACTAATGTCAACCGCCAGCTGGAAGCGACCTGCTCCACCCTCGGCCGCCCCAAGGTCGAGGCGATGAAGGAACGACTGCTGGACATCAACCCTGACGCGCAGATTACCATCATCAGGGAGCGCTACACACGGGAAACAGCCCCTTCATTCAAGCTGGAGGATTACGATTACGTTATCGACGCAATCGACTCCCTCTCTGACAAAATCGCACTCATACTCCACGCTACCTCCCTGCCCGGGACCAAACTGTTTTCCTCTATGGGAGCTGCCCTGAAGGTCGATCCCGCCAAGGTGGAGGTCGCTGAGTTCTGGGACGTTCGGGGCTGCCCTCTTGCCGCCCTCATCCGAAAAAAGATGCGCCGCGAGGGGACCTTCCCGAAGCGAAAATTCCTCTGCGTCTATGACGGCGAGGTGTTGCCTAACCTGGGCAGTGACGACAGCGCCCACGAGGAAGGACGAGCCGTGACCAACGGTTCCGTCGCGCCCGTGACGGCCATCTTCGGGATGACACTCGCGGGGTTGGTAATCAAAGACTTATACTCTAATACCATAAAGAAACAATAGCTTATGTTCCTGATAATTCTTGCAATCCTGCTTGGTATCATCGGCATCATCGGATGCATAGTCCCGGGACTTCCCGGCCCTCCGATCAGCCTCGTCGCCCTGCTGTGCGTCAAGTTCTCGCCTGCCGCCGCAGATCCTGTGAGTTCCACCCTGCTTTCAATCTGCATCGTCGCTGTCATTTTCGTCACAGTGATCGACTACATCCTACCGCCTAAGATGACTCGCCGCTTCGGGGGCCACAAGGCAGCCTCGACCGGCGCAATGATAGGTCTCATTGCCGGGATGTTCTTTACCCCGATAGGGATGATCGGAGGCTCGCTTCTGGGTGCCTTCCTGGGAGAGTTGCTGATAGAAAACAGAGGCGCCGCAGATGCTCTGAAAGCTTCTCTGGGCGCCTTTCTGGGTTTCATCCTGACCACCGGGCTCAAACTTGCCTGCTCGGGAGTCATTATGTATTATATCTTCGCTCTGTCCTTCTGATCTTATTTGATCATCCACCAGTCGAGATCAAACAGCTCCTCATCACCGCCGCGGAAGAGGATGTACACATCGTGCACGCCGCTTACCGGCTTTGCAAGCGGGGCGTCGAAGCCCATAGGAGCATTGCCGCTCACGAATACGCTCGCAATCGGAGATCCGCTGATCGAGTCGAGGTAGAACTCCACCCTGCCCGGGTGCTTGAGGTTCAGAGGCGCGAGGCTCAGCGTCTTCGGGTCACGGTCTGCGAAGTCCACGCAGCGCAGCTTGATCCAGTCACCGTTGTGGATAGAGGTCGCGCGGTGCTCCCTGCCTGCTGCGCGGTCGAGCTTGACGCCCCAACTTGAGTTCATAGTCTCCGCTTCAACCCTCCTGTATGGGTCCAGAGTGCCTACAGGCTCCACGCCCTCGGTAGTGAACGGAATGAACGGAATCGAGCCGTCCTCGTTGTATTTGAACTCCTCGATGGCAGTCGAGCGGTGGAAGCCTCCGCCGTTAGGCAGGATGCCGTTGTGGTAGAACATATAGTCGTGGCCCTTGAAGTTGACGGCGCCGCCGTGGATGGTGAAGCTGTTGACCGCCTCGTCCATAATCCTGCCCCTGAAAGTCCACGGGCCGTGAACGCTCGGCGCGGTCGAGTAGGCCATATATTCAGGCACACCGCCTGCCGGATAAACCAGATAGTAGAGGCCTTCGCGCTTGTAGATCCAAGGTCCCTCCTCGTACTGGGTCATGGACTCGTCCTTTCCTATCTTCCAGTTCATCTTCATCTGGAGATCTCCGAAGGCCTTAGGGTCGCGGTAGCCGTCAACCTCGCGATAACCGTCCTCGAAAGAAATCATATCGTCGTTGAGCTTGCCGTACCAGAGGCCCTTGTTGCCCCAGAAAAGGTAGGCAGAGCCGTCATCGTCGATGAATACGGTAGGATCGATGAAACCGAAACCGGTCGCAAGAGGCCCTCCGATGGCGTCCTTCCACGGCCCCTGCGGGTCATCGGCCACTGCTACTGCGAGAGCATCTCCGCCCTGCTTGGCACTGCAGCAGAGATACCAGTACCACTTGCCGTTCCTTTCGATGGCCTGGGCAGCCCACGCACGGTCCCCCTGTCTCGCCCACTCGAAAGTGCGGGTAGAAACCTGTGCGCCGAGATAAGTCCAGTTCACCATATCCTCCGTGCTGAAAACCAGCCAGTCCTTCATCAGGAAGTAGGTGGCGTCATCCTCGTCGTGATCGACAAAGAGGTAGAGCTTGTCGCCGTGCACATACGGAGCGGGATCCGGAGTGTACATAGTACGGATAATCGGATTCTGGGAAAAGAGCGGTACAGCGGCCATCATAGTGGCCAAAAGAGTAAAAGTTTTCTTCATTTCGTTTTTCGTTAAGTGTTCTTGCAAATATAATTTTTATCTTTGAGTACTAAAACGATATCAATGAAAAAATTTTCTTCACTTCTGACTATGATGCTTCTATGCGGCTATGTATGCGCCGCCCAGGCATCCATCAACATCAAAACAGCGTCCGACCAAGGTCTGATTGACTCAAAAATCTACGGCCAGCTCTTCGAGCACATCTACTTTTCAGCCAACAATGGAGTCTGGCAGGAACTCATCTACGAGCGCTCCTTCGAGCCGGAGCAGTTCCCCGGCATCCACCCGCGCGACGGCTATTTCGACGGATGGTATGCCGATGACGACCAGGTCCTCCACTCTCCTACCCGCTACGAGCAGCCCATCAGTCTGACCAGAGTCCCGACTGACGAATATCTGATCACGATGGACGTCAACTGGAGGGCCTACAAACTCGCACGCAGGTCTTGGAGCGGCGGTCTGGAAGACATCAGATTGGCCTTCAAGAATGCCTCGGACGGCTCTTCATACTTCTTCCGCATCCACGACCCGTATTACGAGTCAAGGCGCTTCTCCCCTGCCCAGACCGAGGCTATGAGGAAAAACGCCGAACTCGCAAAGGCGATGGAGAAGCTCAACTCCGGCCCGCAGAAGGCCAACTTCTCGATTGCCACCCTCCAGGAGCAGGAGGTGCCCGGCTTCGGCGGCCAGATGCGCAAAATGAAGGTGATGACCCCGCTGGTCAGCAAGGAGGCCACAGCCGGTCAGATTGACGAAAGCCAAAGCTGGCACAAGCTCAAACTTCTGTGCCGTGGCAACTCGGTACGCGCCTGGTGGGACGGCAAGCTCATCTGCTCGACCAAACTCGAGGGCGCCTCTGCCAACGACATCACCCTTTGGGTCAACTACACAGAAGCATATTTCCGCAACATACGCATTACCTCCCCTGATGGCAAGAAAACCTGGTTCGAAGGCCTGCCCGAGGATGTCAAGACCCCGGCTGTAGCCCAGCAGTGGAACTCTTACGGTCCGGGTGAATTTTCCCTCGTGAAGGACGATGCAGTCAATATGCGCCACTCACAGCGCATTGATGCCACCAAGGGCAGGAGCGGTGTCTTCCAGGGGCCGCAAAACGTAGTCAGCGGTGAGCGTTTCATCGGATCCATTTGGGCCAAGGGCGACGGCAAGGCCAGTCTGAGCGTCTCGCTCAAGGACGGTTCCCGCGCAGTCGCTTTCGCAAAGCTCGGCAAGCCGGGCAGCGACTGGACCAAATATGAATTCTGCCTGACAAGCGACGACTATGACGGCGCTGCGGACTTCTCGATAGACGTCGAGGGCGGCTGCCTCCAGGTAGACCAGGTTACTATGACCACCCAAAGCGGCAAGGATCTCGGCGGCTTCCGCCCTGACATCTTCAAGGCCGTCAAGGATCTTCACCCTACCTGTCTGCGCTGGCCAGGTGGCGGCTATGTCGCCCAGTACCGCTGGAAATGGGGCATCGGCGCCCAGGAAGAGCGCCAGAGGTGGCCGAACTGGATGTGGATGGACTACGACCAGAATGCCTTCGGAACCGACGAATTCATCCGCTTCTGCCGCGAAATCGGCACCGAACCTGTCATCGTGGTGAGCGTCCACTTCGAGCGTCCGGACAGCGAATACGAGGCCATAAAGCAGGAAGCCCTCGACTGGCTTCGCTACTGCAACGAGCCGGCAACCGGCGAGTGGGGACGCAAAAGGGCCGCAAACGGCCATCCTGAGCCTTATAACGTGAAATATTGGGAAATCGACAATGAGATGTGGGAGATGGGAATCGAGCGCTATGAGAAATGCGTTCGCGACTTCTCCAGTGCTATGAAGGAAATCGACCCTGACATCAAGATCATCGCCTGCGGCGGCTTCCCTGAGGATGAGCAGTTCCTGTTGAGGTCTTCGCAGTACTTCGACTACCTCTCGCTCCACCACTACGAGCAAAAGGGCGGTTATGCAACAGGCCCTGAAAAGCTAGGCGAGAACTACCGCCGCTATGCCCGGATGATTGCCAATAGCCCTAATCCGCACGTCAAGCTCTTCATATCGGAGTGGAACCTCCAGAGCATCGACTGGAGAACCGGCCTTTTCGCAGGCGGATTCCTGAATATGTGTGAGAACACTCCTGTTGTCGAGATGGGCGCGGCAGCCCTGTTCATCAGAAGAACAGATATGCCGGACTGGAACAACGCCTTCATCAATTTCGACTACAAGGATGTATTCGTCGCTCCAAACTATCAGGTCACCAAACTCTGGTATGACAACTTCTCACCTTATCGCATCGCCTACGAGGGAGACAGCGCCGGACTTAGCCTGTCAACTACCCTTTCCGCCGACGGGACCAAGGTGATAGTAAAGATTGTAAACACTTCGGATTCAGCAGTTCCGCTCACCATCAAGGGCGACTGGAAGGACCTTGGACAGGCTCTTTACCAGTTCTATGCTCCTGGTTCCCTGGATGTGGAGAACTCGATGGAGAACAAGAATGCAGTTGCGCTCAAGCAGCGCAGTCCGCAGGTTGTTGACGGAGTGGTGACGCTTAGCGTAGATGCCCTCTCAGCCGGAGTCCTCACCCTCGAGAGGAAGTTCTGAGCCCGGCGACGATAACGCCGCCCAAAGTCATAAGCGAGCCGATAACTGAAATCCAGTTTATCGGCTCGTTTAAGAATATCATAGAGCCTACAAAAGTGAAAAGCGGGTTGAGATAGATGTAGTTCGAAGATCGGATGGTGCCGAGCTTGCGGATGATGGGATTCCAGAGGGCGTAGCAGACCAGAGAAGCCACAATCGCCAGGAAGGCGATGTTCAGGATTACCACAGGCTCGCCGAAGACCTTCAGATCAAGGCTCCTGTGCTGGAAGACCAGAACGGGAAGGATGGTGACAAGGCCCCAGAAAAAGACCTTTCTGGTGATGAAGGCAGAAGGATATCTGTCTTGCAATGAGTCAACTATGAGGGTATAGGAGGCCCAGGTAAAAGAAGCGAGGACTGCCAGCAGGTAGGCAGATACCGGTCCTCCGAAAAGCGAGCTGCCGTTGAGCACTATCATCGCCACGCCGCCCAGCGACAGTGCGCTGCCCAGCGCCAGATTCCAGCTCAGGCGGGCGCCGGAGCGGCCAAGCAGCAGCGAAAAAATAGCCGTCACGAGGGGTGTGGTGCAGACTATGAAGGAGACCGCGCTGGTCTGGACCGTAAGTTCGAGAGCAGTGTTCTCGGCGAGGAAATAAAGCGAGCCTCCCGTCACTCCGGCGGCAAGCATAAGGAGCTCATCCCTGACGCTGCCGCAAAGGAGATGGTCGTGTGAGAACAGCCACATACCCAGGTAGGCGATGGAGAAGCGCAGGGCGAAGAGCTGCGCCGGGGAGAAGTACTCAAGAAGAACTGTCGAGGAAATGAAGGTCATCCCCCAGACAGCCACTATCGCTACTGCGAGTATGTCGTAGATGTAAGTGCTTTTTGCCACTACTTCAGCGACCTGTTGACATATGCGGCGATGCAGTCAGGCAGTTCGATGTCGTACTCCGGATCGCCAAGCAGGCTCGATGTGAGCAGCATATCAGCCGTTGTCCTGTTGGTCGCAAAGGCTATATTGTAGAGGGCGGCCAGACGGGTCAGGGCTGAGACGTCATTCTGGTGCCCCTGCATAATGAGATTGTCGCAGAAGAAGATGAGCATATTGATCTTGCCTTCGGCGATCATCGCGCCTATCTGCTGGTCGCCTCCAAGAGGACCTGACAACAGTCTGGTAACCTTGTCTTTGAATGGGAGGGAAACTTTCCCATCTTCTTCAATGACAAGCTCCTGGATGAGGCGTCCGGTAGTGCCGGTCGCATAGAGATTGTAATTTGAAAGCAGCTTGTGGTTGTACTTTACCCAGTTGACAAGCTCTTTCTTTCTGCCGTCGTGTGCTACGAGAGCGATGTTGATTTCTTTCATAATTGTCGCAAAAAACTATCTGTTGCGGTATTTTCCTGATTTGTTGCGGTTCCAGCCGATGTTCCATCCAATACCAAAATTGCAGTTGAACAGCAGGCGCGGGAGTATTGCGGATTCGGTGCGGATGCCGGCGGCATCTTCGACTGTCCTATAGTAATAGTAGTCGTTCAGGAAGGCCTTGGCGCCGCACTCGGCAGAAATGAAGAAATGGTTGCCGATGGAGTAGGTAATCTGAAGCGCTGCCGAGCTGACGAAGGATGTCCTTCCATTGGATGTATATGGATTCGGCAGGTAATCGATGGTTTTGTCGCCTATCTTGTAGGTGAAGTTTACAGTTTCCCCTCCGGCACGCGGAACTCTTGCGTAATTGATGGTATATAAATCATAGTCGGCCACTCCGAGGCCAAGTCTTGGGCGAAGGCTCAAGCGGCCGAAATCATAACGGTAAGCGGCGCCAAGCTGGAAAGAGATGGCGATATAGCCGTTGTTTTGGCTGTAGTAGAAATGGTCGGTATTGTAAATGAAGCGGTCGCCGTCGGCGTTATTGACCGTGTAGAAGAAATTCTTGTCCGAGGCTGAGCCGCCGTTGACGGAGAATGAAGTGAAGAAACCCCAGTGCTTGCCCGGGAAATATGTGTATCTGAGCTGGAAGTCACCGCCGCCGTAGAGCCCGAGGGCTGTCTTCGCATCACCCTTTATCGCGAATGGCATAGTTGATAAGCCGGTCTGAATCTCGAGTGAACTGCCATAGGCATACTCAAGAGGATATGGGCGTTTTCTTGCTTCTGATGAGAAGGAGCTTAGAGTCACGGCCAACGCCAGAAGGATAAATCTGTATTTCATTTTCTGTAACGTTTGATTTTAAATATTTGATGCATCTTCGGGCTGCTTTGTTGCATTCGGGCTCAAAGCGAGCAGAAGAAACTCACGAGGAAAGGTACTGAAAAATCCATTATGAAACCGTGAAAAATTGAAATAATTGCGTATTCGCGACCACAAGTACGCACAATGACAGGAAAGGTTGTATCCATTGTTGTTGCGCCACCTGCGGAGATGGGCGCAAGCTTGCCGAATGCCCTTGCCATCCAGGGTGCGAGCAGCAGGGCGGCGAGCTCACGGAAGATGTTGCTCAAAAGAGCTATGGTGCCCAGTGCGGCTCCCCTGCTCTCTGTGATGAAGATGCTGCTCAGGGAGTAATAGCCGAAGCCCGACCCTACTGCAAGGCAGTCCACCAGGCTCCTTTCCTTGAGCAGGAGGCTTACCAGCGCGCAGCCAGCCCAAGTGCCGAAGACTGTGACAAGCGGCAGGAGCATCAGGCGCGGGTTCAGGCTGCGGAAGCGCTTTATGGTGTCGGGATCGTTGCCGAGGCTGAAGCCCACGCAGAACATCAGCAAACAGAGAGCCCAGAAACTCAATTTGCTTCCGGCAGCGGGAATGCTGAAAATGGAGAAATAACCGGTAAGGCAGCCGGCTGCGAAAAAGGAAACGATGACAAGACTCCCCTTGAGCGGGCTCCCACTTGGGGAGCCTTCCTTCCCAGCCTCATTCCGCCCGCTTTCCGGGGCGGTGTCCGCGATGCGGCGCCATAGCAGCCATGAGCCTGCCATACAACCGGCAAGGGCCGCAAAGGTAATCAGCAGCGCTTCGAGGCCAAGGCTTGGCAAGGCTGCAAGCAGTTCGCGGTTCGCCCCCACTTCCAGTCCCAGCGAATACAGCAGAAGCCAGATGAGGAAAGTAACGAGACTATGCACGAATGCGGGACGGCTCTTTCGGAAGCAATATCCGAGAACCATCCCGCAAAACATTATCAGAACTATTCGAAGCACTCTATTTGAGGTGACTGTTCTTGCCCGTGAGGGTTTTCATAAAAGCTACCATAGAGGCGATATCGGAGTCGCTCAGATTCTTCCCGAGCTCATACTTACCCATCGCTGCGACAGCCTCCTCAAGGGTCTGGAAACTTCCGTCGTGGAAATACGGTGCGGTGAGCTCAACGTTGCGCAGGGCCGGTACCTTGAACTTGTGCAGATCCTCTTCCCTGCCGCTGAAGCCCTTGAGACCGTCATCGTCGGAGTTGTATTCTATCTCCTCGGTGCGGTCAGCAAAGTAGTCGCCATATACGGGCAGGTACTCGAATGACTGACCACCCAAAACAACGCCGGTGTGGCAGCTGGCGCAGGCATTCTCCTTGAAGAGTTCGTAGCCCCGGAGTTCTTCTTCACTCAATGCCTGGGAATCTCCGCTCAGATAGCTGTCGAAGCGGCTGTGGGGAGTGATCAGGGTCGTCTCGAATTCAGCAATTGCAGAAGTCAGAGTCATAGGAGTGAGGCCTTCGCCCGGATAGAGCTGTTCGAACTCCTTGACGAGACTCTTGTCCTCGCTGAGCCTTGCCACAATCTGCTCGAGGGTCTGGTCACCCATCTCCACAGGGTTGGTCGCAGGGCCTTCCGCCTGCTCCCTGAGGTCCGCCGCCCTGCCGTTCCAGAACTGCCTGTGATGGAAAACAGCATTGTACACAGTAGGCGCATTTACACCTCCTTGAAGCCCGTTTATACCCTCTGAAACCCTTTCATCGGCGTGGTCAGCGCCGCCGTTTTCGAGCACGTGGCAGGTGGCGCAACTGATGGTGCCGTCGAGCGACAGCCTGGTGTCATTGAAAAGCCTCTCGCCCAGCTCGGCCTTTGCAGGGTCGTGCTCAACGCTTGCCGGGATGACTCTTATAGGTTCCGCGCTGCCTCTGATCTCTTTCACATAACCCAGAATGACGCTTTTCTCCTTCTTGGTGAAGCCGGTCCCCCAATGCACCATTCGGTATTTTAGAGGCGGCATCTGGCCATAGCTGGCGGCGTGGTCAAGCATCGAGAGGGTAACCTCGTCGATTCCCTCCACGACCTTTGAATCCAGATCGGTGAAACGCAGCGCATGGTAGGCGTCTTTGTTCATCATCTTGCCTATAAACGGCATCTTCGAGAGCGGAATCTCGGGGGTCTGCGAGTGGCAGACGAAGCAGCCATTCTGCTCCAGGATGGCCCTCACCTGCTCTGAGGCAGGCGCGTCAGGAATTGATTTCCTGAATGCAAAGCGGTACACGGCGATGCCGGCAGCAGCAATCATCAGGAGACAAACAGCGATTTTCAGTACTTTTTTCATAAGCTATCCTTTATTGTATGTATGTAAACTTTTTTTGGCGGCAGGCAGGTGATTCACGCCGTACCAGCTCATCTGCATCGCGGCGAAGGCGAGCAGTACCGAGGCGGTCAGGACGGCTCTCCGGGTCTTGTCGCCGGCGTGCAGCCCCGCAAGGCTGATCATCCAGGTAGCGGCCGCCCAGCACTCCTTGGCGTCCCAGGTCCAGTAGTTGCCCCAGGCGGCCTGGGCCCACACCGCTCCGCAGAGCATCCCCAGAAGCAGCAGCGACGAGGCCACAGAAAGCAGTTGGCGCGGCAGCTCCTCCGGAATCCTCTTCAGCAGCGGCCTTGCGAGGATGGCCAGCAGCGAAAGCGCCAGCAGCGAATATGCAAGCATATATATCAGCAGGTGCGGGACAAACCATATGCTTCGCAGGGCAGGCATCAGCGTAGCAAAGCGAATGCGCGCGAGCGAGAGGAAGGCGAATATTACAGCCACCGCCACCGTCAGAGCTGCTCCTTTCCAACCTTGGATGGCCTTCCTTCCGGCAGTATCCCTAACGGGTTCCTGCAGCCCGGTACTTGGGCGGGTTCTGTTGCCGGGACGGCGGAAGGAGAGTTTCAGGAAGGCGCCTGCGGCAAGCAGCAGTCCGCCCAGGGCAATGACGGGTAGCCACGGATCGCGCACTGCCTTCAGCACGGCGTATTGCGCAGCGTCCTGCCCGAAGCCGGCCTGATAAATCCGCCACATTCCGTGGCGGGCAGGATGGTTGACCGAGGTTTCAAGCTCCTTGCCGTCGATGCTGATGCGGCTACGGTACTGCTTCGGGCTCACCCCATCCTCGTAATATTCTATTTCGAAGTCATTGAGTTTCAATTCAAAAGGAAGGCCACAAGCCAAGCCGTCGGTGTCGTAGGCGATATGGTCGCTCTCTCCCTCGTGCAGTTTGAGTCCCAGTTCCTGGCGGTCAGGAGCTCCGAATAGTCCGCCTGCAAGCACAAGGAACAAGCCCAGGTGGCTGAGGAAGGCTGCCGGACACTTTCGCTTCAAGTCGGCAGTGGCGCTGAAACCAAGGCAAAAAATCAGCAATAAAACAAAAATTGCAAAGCTCCGGCTCTTGGGTATGCCCGGGGCCCAACTACCCTCTATCATCATCAGAAGTGCGGCGATAGCCAGCAGCACAGAGGCTGTCCGATGGGATTTGAGGAAAGTTGCAAGACGCCCGTTCCCCGACAGAGCCACAAGCGACACTGTCACTAAAGCCAGAATGGCCGAAACCGGAAAGGCGAACAGTTCCATAATCTTATTGCAAAGATACAAATACTCTCCTAAAACATCAATTCAGGAAACCGCCTTTATGGAGAATATTATATATTTGTAACATTAACCACTCACTGAATGAAACGACGCTATTCAACCTACATTTTGCTCCTTCTTGCAATGTTATTGTCAGCGCTGCCCCTGAAAGCCCAGAACAACATATACAAGATTGACGATAGCTGCTTTCCCCTTTATATGAAGGCGGATTCCCTGATATCGACAAACAAAGCGATGCCGAAAATTGACGAGCTGATGGCGCAGGCCGTCAAGGTCGGCGACCAGAAAGCCCAGACTCTTGCTCTGGTTCTGAAGCTACGCAACGCCAATGCCCTGAAAAATGAGAAGGACCTGCTGGAATATTTCGCCCAGGTTCAGACAATGGCCCAAAAAAGCGGTTATCTGCAATACTATTTCTATGCATATCAGATAATTGCGGTTTTTTACTACAACAACGATTTTACTCTCAAGGCCATTGATATTGCGATTGAGATGCACGACAAGGCCGTAGAGATGCAGAACGACTACGGCATATGGCAGAGTTCCGTCTTCCTCGCCGAACTATACTGGAGCAGCTATAAGCGTTCACGCGCCCGCCATTGCTTCCTTGAGTGTATCGATACCTTCAACAATACCGACGACCCGACAATAAAGAGCCAGCCTTTGACTAAAATTTATTACCAGTTGGCTTTTACCTACAACTGGGGGTCTGAGGATCAGCTCAAATGCATCGACAAGGCGGAAGAGCACGTAAAACGCAACATCGACCAGATGCAGGTAGATTTCATCAGAGCTCTCAATGCCGCCATAGGCAAGGATGAGGCAAGCTATAGGCGCTATCGTAACAACCTGATAAACAGCCCACTTCTGTCACGTGCTCACGGTGAGGGCAAGAACATCCTGGAGATGACCGACAGGCTGATTGCCGGAGACTGGAACCTGGACATCAATCAGCTGCCGATTACGAACCGTCTTGAGAATCTTACATACCTGGCCGCCCTTGCGATGTCCTACGGGAAACCGGAGCTCGTCATAGCAGTATATGACAAAATAACATCCGAGCAGGCGAGAAGATACGAAGGTCAGATGAGTATCGCACTCACTGAGTCCAATGTAATGCTTGAAAACTACAAGCTGAGTCAGAATATCCTGGAGCAGAAGACAAGAATCAACAAGATTCTTTCTTTCCTGATTTTCATCATCATCGCCGCCGTCATCTGCTTCGCCATCCTGATTTCCTATTATGTAAATAAACTCCGCAAAGCCAAGGAAGAGGCAGAAGAGGCCAATAGAATGAAGACTCATTTTGTTCAGAATATGAGCCACGAGATCCGAACTCCTCTCAATTCGGTAGTCGGCTATGCCCAGCTTCTGGCAGTCCCGGGGCTCGTGGAAAGCGATGAGGAAAAGAAGGAATACGGCAGCTATATCAAGAACAACGCCGCGATGCTGACTATGCTCATAGACGACATCCTCGACCTCTCTGACATCGACAACGGCAACTACCACCTCCAACTTGAATCTTGCAGCTGCAACACTATCTGCAGGCAGTCTATGGTCACTGTGGAGGGCAGGGTTCCCGCCGGGGTGAAACTGAGCTTCGAATCCTCAGTGCCCGATGATCTGACCGTATTTACCGACTGCAGGCGCGTCCAGCAGATTATCATCAACTTTCTGACAAACTCCTGCAAATACACGGCAAAGGGTACAATTGTTTTGAGCTGTTCTACCGGGGAGAAAGAAGGTTGCGTCAGCTTTGCCGTCAGTGATACGGGCAAGGGTGTCCCGCCTGAGAAGGCCGACAAAATCTTCCAGCGTTTCACCAAGCTTGACAATTTCAAGCAGGGCTCAGGTCTGGGGTTGAACATCTGCAACGTCTTTGCAGAGAAATTGGGCGGCACTGTCGAACTTGATGAGAACTACGGACGCTGCCTGGGCGAAGAATTCAGTGGCGCCCGCTTCGTCTTTCATCTTCCACTTTCGGGCACTGTTTCCCAATAATGAAAAAGCAGGAAGTAGAGAAAAAGTTTCGTAAGTAAGGAATTGAACTGAAAGGTTTTACGAGTTTCACCGCAGGAAGGTGGAACTTAGCCTTGTAGTGGGGGTTGATGAGCCACAGCAGCCTGTCGCGAATCTCCAGAGATTCCCCCTTGACAAGACGCGTGAAGCTCTCGACCGTCATCCTTGATCTCTTTATGCTTGCCTGTTCTCGCAGCCTTTCCTCATTCTCGCCGAAGAGGCGCAGGTAGCAAAGATACGCTTTCATCGGCAGCAGATGCATAAAGGGCAGCGCCTTGCAGACCTTGCTGCGGCAGATCTGCTGATGGCCGCCGAAAGGCATCTGCCAGGCCGGGAAGGCAACCATCATCAGCCCTCCCTCAGAGAGACACTCCGCCGCGCGGCAGATGAATTGCGACTTGAAGGGCGGCTCAATGTGCTCTATCACGTCGTGCAGAATCACGATGTCGTAGCGGCCGCGATGCTGCGAAAGCTCGCAACTCAGGAAGTCCTCGCAGGCGAATTCCCCCTCAAGGCCCGACTCCGCGAAGAAGCGTGCGGCATTGTCAATCTTGCCCGGGGCGATGTCAGTGCCCCGCACGCGGCAGCCCCTGCGGGCGAAAGGCAGCAGATTACCTCCCTCGCCGCAGCCGATTTCCAACACGGAAACGCCCTCCACTACGGCCTTGAACTTGGCGATATAGGGGACGAGGAACTCCTCGGAAGTGCCGGCAAGTTCATTGAAATAACGACGTCTGTCTGTATATCTTGACTCTTTTGCCATTGTTGATAAGTTTCACGGGCGAATTTACCGAATTTTACTTATTTTTGCCATATGATTGAATCGCGATTTTACCACTCCATTCAGCTCGACATCGTCAAAGGCGAGGGTCGCCAGATATGTTATATACTTCTGCCATCGGGACTGAGAGAGGATTTCCTAAAATGGATGTCTGCAAATGAGGGAAAGTATCCCGGCAGTTTCGTCGCGATGAGCGGGATGGATTGGAATGACACTATGACGCCCTGGCCAGCTGACGGCGTAATGAAAAAGGAAAAGCCTTTCGGAGGCCACGCCCAGCGCTTCCTGCGCGCTCTCAAGGAAGATTACTTCTACCAGACAGAGGCCGACCTCGGCATACGCCAGGCCGAAAGAACACTTGTGGGCATCTCGCTCTCAGGCCTCTTCGCCATCTGGGCCTGCCTCCAGTCGCCCCTTTTCACCAGAGTAGCCTGCATCTCCGGCTCACTATGGTATGAAGGCTTCAAGGATTGGGTGTCAAAACTCACAATCAGCGACGGTCCCCTCAAAATCTATATGTCTCTTGGCACAAAGGAAGCATCCACCAAAGACAAAAGGATGTCATCCGTGGAAGCCTGCACAAAGGCCATAGTCGAGAGTTTGAAGGCTGCGGGTCTGGATATAGACTATCAGTCTGAGTTCGCCGTATCCCACTTCTCCCCTATCGGCCCACGCCTTACCAATGCCCTCGACTCCCTCTTCCTCGCCCCTGAATCACCTCAGGACAACCCTGCCGCCGAGACATCTCAAGACTCCGCTGCCTAATCACCCCAGGACAACCTTGACTTGTCTTGGATGGGCGTCCCGGGCGGCTACAACTCGCCGCTGCGGGGAACTCCCTGAAGGCTCTCCTCGCGGCGGCTGTCACCTTCTCCCCAGCAAAACTGCAGTCCGACAGGGCAGAATCGGCTCAAGACGCAATTTGCAGACAGGTTCCCCTGTGTTGGTGAAAAATCAGTTATAGTTACCTGACGAGTCCTTTTTTGACGGCGTAGAGGTCGAATTCTCTGTCCTGCCATTCGATCCAGATTCGGCAAACTTCCGTTTGGGAGTCATTGAAAATCTGGTAGCAGATGGTCTGAGGAGCATCCTTGCAGCTGAATGCCTTGCAATGGAGCGTTTCCCCCTGGAAGGTCTCGTGGAGAAACTTCATATAGATTCTTTTGGCATTGTGCCTTCTTTCGAAATCCAGGTCCACCCCACCCATCGCGCACATCAGGTAGGCCCTGTTGGTGATGTGGCTATTGAAGTCCACGTCGGTTGTCAGGGTCTTGTAGTCGTATTCCGCAAAGAGGGTTTCCGGAGTGGGGAAATCGGCTTTGGCGTGGGAGCCGAAGACCATTTCGGGTTCGACTTCGATGTGGCTGATATGGTCATCGAGGCGCAGCGGCCTGTGGGTGTTGGCATCAATCATTGACCAGCAACTGGTGCCACGTGCGAAAATCTCATCCTTGCCGTCGCGCATCACATAATCGAAATACGCCCTGGCACCGCCCCGCTCCCCGAGCCAGAGTTCCACGCTCACCTCGGCAGGCCAGTACGGCTGTTTCGCCTCCAGACTCACATTGTAATCAGAAATAACCCATAGGCGCCCTTCGGGCAGAACGTCAAAAGCCGCGACATTGTGCGAAGTCAAAAAATTTGCAATTGTCTCCTGGATGTAGAGGATGATACCGGATGGCGTGATATGGTAATCCATATCCATTGAAACTCCGGTAATGCCATATTTTTTTACAATTCTTTTCATTTTGTGTTTTTTAAGAAATCTGGGACAAAGATAGCCCATAATGAGTATCTTTGTACTATGAAATATACTGAAATTCCAGTCCTGTTGCTGACAGGCTACCTCGGAAGCGGCAAGACGACGCTTCTGAACAGAATACTATCCAACCGCCGCGGCATACGCTTCGCGGTCATCGTAAACGACATCGGCGAGGTAAACATCGATGCTTCGCTCATCCAGAAAGGCGGAGTTGTCGGCCAGCAGGACGACAGCCTCGTAGCCCTTCAGAACGGCTGCATCTGCTGCACGCTCAAGATGGACCTGGTCGCCCAGATCAGGGACTTGCTCAGCCTTGAGCGTTTCGACTACATCGTCATCGAAGCGAGCGGCATCTGCGAACCCGAACCGATTGCCCAAACCATCTGCAGCATCCCGTCGATGGGCGAGGAATTCACCCGCAACGGCATAGCAAGGCTTGATTGCATCGCCACAGTGGTCGATGCGCTTCGCCTCCAGAGCGAATTCGGATGCGGCGACGAACTCGTCAAGGGCAACATCGGCGAGGAGGACCTCGCAAGCCTCGTAATCCAACAGATTGAGTTCTGCAACCTCATTCTTCTCAATAAGGCCTCTGAGGTCACGCCGCAAGAACTTGCACGCATCCGCCAGATAATCAGGGCGCTACAGCCAAAAGCCGAAATCATCGATTGCGACTATTGCGACGTCGACTTCGACAAACTGCTAAACACCGGCCTCTTCGACTTCGAGAAGGTCGCCACTTCCGCCACCTGGATCAGCGCCGTCGAAAAACACATTGACGACGACGAGGAAGAGCACGAGCACCATCACCACGACGAGCACGAGCACGAACACGAGGATGACCATAATGAAGAGCACGGCCACCACCATCACCACCACCATCATCACGATGAGGAGGGCGAGGCCGAGGAATACGGCATCGGAACCTTCGTGTACTATCGCCGCAGACCTCTGGACATCAACCGTTTCGACCATTTCATCGCAAAGAAGTGGCCAAAGAATGTGATTCGCACCAAGGGTATCTGCTACTTCAGTGACCAGTATGACAAATGCTATCTCTTCGAACAGGCAGGAAAGCAGATTTCGCTCAATGACGTCGGCCAGTGGTACGCGACTATGCCTCAGGACGAGCTGTTGGAGATGTTGATGAAGGACCCTATCCTCGCGGCGGACTGGGACCCTACTTACGGCGACCGTATGCAGAAGCTCGTTTTCATCGGCCAGCATATTGACAAAGAAGAACTCGGCGCAGCGCTCGACGCCTGCCTGGTAATGTAAGACCTCGCCTCGCAGGGCAA
>JAEDLO010000095.1 GCA_016295245.1 Bacteroidales bacterium
CATACGAGAGGCCATCGAAGAGATTGACCCCGAGCGCGCCGACCACAGGTTGGAACGCCTGATGGAAAAGAAATGGGCGTCGCTGTCAGACGACCCTCAGGGGAAGCTCAAACTCCTGCGTTATGCCCTCGGAAGAGGGTATCTCTACGAGCAGGTCAAGCCTCTGGTGGATAAGCTCACCAAGGGGTCAGTTTCAGACGATATTTGACATTGCAGTAGCCCTCGCCGCACACTTCTCCCTCAGCCTGGAAGCCAAGCTTCTCATACACACGGCCGCCGTCCGGATAATTCAGGTCGGCGTAGCTCATTATGTCGTCGGGATGCTGTTCGGCTATGAAGGCATCAAGCAGCTTGCTCATTCCGCCGGTCACCCGCACCCCGCTGAGTGAGGCATAGCGTATCCACTCGAAGGAGCGCACCATCCTCTCCCCCTTCTTCCAGCACCTTGCCGACGAGAAGACGGCGACTGCCACGAGGGTTCCTTCAGGCAGGCGGGCTTCAGCGCTGCCGGTGCTGCGCCTGACGAAGAGGCCGTAGCGGTAGCGGCTGCCTGTCGCGCCGAGCCTGTGGTTGGAATCAAGAAAGGCGGCGGCTGTGGCCTTGTCGATACGCGCGACCTCGCAGTTGCGGGCAAAGATATTGACGAGATTGTCCATTATTCGCCGGCCATCGCAGCGTTGTAGCACTCCCTGCACAATGGCTCATAGACATCCTTCTCGCCAAGGACGACGAGGCCCTTGTCGCGGCTCAAGCGGTGGGAGTGGTTGGCCAGGCGGCCGCATCTGACGCAGATGGCGTGCACCTTCTGGACATCCTCCGCCACAGCCATAAGCATAGGCATCGGGCCGAAAGGCTTACCCAGGTAGTCAGTGTCAAGGCCGGCTACTATCACCCTCTTGCCCCTGTCGGCAAGCTGCTGGCACACGTCCACAAGGCTCTCATCGAAAAACTGGGCCTCATCGACTCCGACGACCTGCACATCCTCCCCTACCGACAGCATTTCGACGGCTTTGGAGATAGGCGTGGATGTGATTTTGTGGAAGTCGTGGGAAACGACCTCAACTTCAGAGTAGCGCTTGTCCACTGAAGGTTTGAAAATGGCTATAGTCTGGTTTGCAAACTGGGCGCGGCGCAGACGGCGTATGAGTTCTTCGGTCTTGCCCGAGAACATCGAACCGCAGACGACTTCTATGCAGCCCGTTTTCTTGTGATTTTCTGAAAACATTGTTTAAATTTGTACTTGGGCTGCAAAGATATAAAAAATATGGCCGCTGAAAAAGGAATGCTCTACATAGTGCCGACGCCGGTGGGAAACCTTGAGGATATGACCCTCAGGGCCGTCAGGGTGTTGAAGGAGGCGGATCTGATTCTCGCCGAGGACACACGCACCAGCTCGGTTCTGCTTCAGCATTTCGAAATACGCGGCAAACTCCTCTCCCATCACAAGTTCAACGAGCATCAGAGCGCCCTGCTCATCAAGGAGAGGATACTCAAGGGGGAAAACGTCGCCTTGATTTCGGACGCGGGCACACCCGGGATTTCGGATCCGGGTTTCCTGCTGGTGAGAACCTGCGCCGCCGAAGGAATCACCGTCAGCACCCTGCCGGGAGCGACGGCCTGCATCCCCGCCCTTGTCTCCTCAGGACTACCTTGCGACCGCTTTTGTTTCGAAGGCTTCCTGCCGCAGAAGAAGGGCCGCAAGACTATGATAGAAAACTTAACCAAAGAAAGCAGAACTATGATTTTTTACGAATCCCCAAGACGTCTGGTAAAGACGCTTGAACAGCTCTCCGAAGCCTTCGGAGCCGACAGGCAGTGCTCCGTAGCCCGCGAGATTTCCAAAGTTCACGAAGAACATTACAGAGGCAGTCTGGCCGAAGCCGCCGCCCATTTCACCCTCAACGAGCCGAAGGGTGAGATCGTCCTTGTAGTCGCCGGGCTAAGGGACGAAGGCGTGCGCGAACACCGCAACAAATACCGCCTCGACGATGAGCAGACGCAAGACTGAAGGGAGTTCATCCACCTTCAAGATCGGCGCCGTCAGTCTCGCATTCCTTATACTGGGTTATCAGATTTCCGTGTTCATCCACAGAAGCTCCGTACTGCGTCTGGAGTCCCACAGGGACTGTCCTGACACCGTGTATATAGTGCAAACGCTGCCTTCTGAAGCGGTCGGCGGACGCGCCGGGGGACAGTCCCCGGATGCGGAGACAGAGCCGCGATCCGAAGGGCTCCGTTACGGCACTGCAAACCGGGGAGTTGAGTCTCGATGGAAGGCGGAAACCCTCAGGCAGAGCCCCGAGCGCAGCCTTGCTGCAAAGCAGGCCCTCTCCCGCAGGCGCAAGATCGAAACCTTCCGCTTCAATCCCAATACCGTCAGCACGGAGGAACTGGAGAGGTTGGGCTTCAGCCCCGCCCAAGCCGCCTCAATCGACAACTACCGCAAAAAGGGTGGGCGTTTCCGCCGCAAGAGCGACTTCGCCAAGTCCTATGTGGTTGCCGACTCGGTGTTCGAAAGGCTTGAAGACTTCATAGACATTCCCAGGACGGACATCAACACGGCTGACTCCGCTCTCTTTGAAGAGCTTCCCGGCATAGGTCCGTACTACGCGGCAAAGATGGTCAGTTACCGCGAGCAGCTGGGAGGCTATTCCTACCCCGAGCAGCTGATGGACCTGCCCCGCTTCGACTCGCTGAAATTCAGTGCCCTTGCCGACCTGATCAGCTGTTCGCCGCCGCAGAAGCCCTTCGAGTTATGGAGCCTGAGCGCCGAAGAGCTGCGCTTTCACCCCTACATCCGCCAATGGAGGACCGCAAAGGCGATTGTGCTGTATCGCGACAGCACGCCGCGCGAAAAGTGGAGCGTGAGCGCCCTGTCGGAGGAGGGCATACTTGACGAAGTGACTGCGGGGAAACTGGCGCGTTGCGTCATTGCCCCGCCTTAGAACGCGGATGGTGCGCAAGGACGGCGGCCTGCCAGGTGCTGGAGTCGATGTGGGTGTAGATCTCAGTCGTGAGTATGGACTCGTGGCCAAGCATCTCCTGTACCACGCGAAGGTCAGCACCCCTCTCGATGAGGTGGGTGGCGAAGGAATGGCGGAAACTGTGCGGGGAGATTTCTTTGCGCACCCCTGCGAGCAAGGCTTGCTCCTTGACCATCTTGAAAACGGATATGCGGCTCAGAGGCTTGCCGTTGCGGTTCAGGAAGACGATGTCGTCGTACTGCGGTCCTGCCGCCTGCGGGCGGGCGTCAAGATAAAGACAGAAGGCCCGGGCGGCGCACTCCCCCAGAGGCACAAGGCGCTGTTTGTTGCCCTTGCCGATGATCCTGACGAAGGCGTCCTCGACGTACACGTCCGAGATGTGCAGCGAGCAGGCCTCGCTCACACGCAGGCCGCAGCCGTAGAGCAGCTCGAGTATCGCCCGGTCGCGAAGGCCGTACCACGAACGCGTATCAACGCTGTCAATTATCGCTTCCACCTCCTCTACCGAAAGCACGCCGGGCAAATAGCGGGAAAGCTTGGGCGAGTCGATGGCGTCACAGGGGTTGTCCTTACGCTCGCCTTCGAGCACAAGGTAGTCGAAAAACGAGCGCAGCGAGCTCAGAAGCCTTGCCTGGCTGCGGCTGGAGATGTCTTCCGATCGGCTCAGGAGATATGCGTTCAAGTCTTCGGAGGCGGCATCGACAGGCGTTTTGCCGCAAAAGGCGAAAAACTCCCGGACATCCGATGAATAGGCGGCGACGGTGTTGGGCGAGAGATTCCTTTCGACCTTGAGATAGTAAGAAAAATCAGACAAAAACTTGTTTATCGTGCCGTCCATACGGCAAATATAAAAAAATCCTAAATTTGCAGACTATGAAATTGAAGCCAAGCTTGATTCTGCCGCTTTCGGCCATAATTATCCTCCTTGCCGGGTCCTGCCGCAAAGAGGAGCAACCATACAGCGGCCTTTTCAGCCACAGTTTCCTCTATTACGGCAGCGCCTACAACAATCTTGACACTTATATCAGTGAGAACGTCAGTGAAATGGCCCGCGGCACCCTGCCCTCAATCAGCGAGGACAAGGCCGTCTTCGCCTTCATCCATACAACGGACAGCCACGGCGACTACACCACTCCCGGCAAGGCAGTCCTCCTGAGGCTCTACACCAAGAACGGGGCGAACACGATCGATACGGTGAAGGTCTATCAACAGCCCGTGGTAAGCTCCGAACCGGAAATGATACGCAGAGTCCTGCTCGACGCGGACGAAATCTGCAAGGCCAGGACCCACGGCTTCCTCTTCTCTTCCCACGCGACAGGCTTCCTGCCCAAGGGTTACAGCAAAAAGAGCGAAAGAGCCGTAACTCTCGGCTTTTCGGAAGACGTCCCCGCCATCCCGGGAACGGCGCCTTTCTATGAAAACGATCCGGCATATCCCGTAACCAAATCCATCGGGGCACAATACACAGGTTCAAGCCTCAACTCCTACCAGATGAACTTGGAGGAGTTCGCCCTGGCCTTTCCTTTCAAGATGGACTACATAATCCTGGACGCCTGTCTCTGCGGGGGCGTGGAAGTCGCCTGCGAGCTGAGCCCGGTCTGCGACCTGCTGATAGCCAGCCCGACAGAAATAATCTGCGCAGGCTACGCCTATAACACTCTCTGTCAAAGACTTATGGCCAAGGAAGGGCCCGATCTAGAGGGAGTCTGCAAGGATTATTTCGAAGTGATGAACGCGGTTTCGGACTCCTATCTGCGCTCAGCCACCATCAGTCTCATCGACTGCCGTCAGTTGGAGCAGCTCAAACAGACCTGCAGGGAAATCTTCCTCTCCTGCCGCGAAGGCCTCGACCGCCTTGGCAGGAACTGGTCTTCCACCGGGGTTCAGAAATATTTCTACGACTCTAAATCCTATTTCTTCGACCTACGGGACATAGCCCGTTTGTCCGACGCCACCCCGGAACAGCTCGACAGGCTTGACGCTGCCCTGGACAAGGCTGTGCCTTATTTCGCCCACACGGCCAGCTTCTTCGACTCCCTCGTCCTGGAGAACTGCTGCGGCCTGTCCGTGTACCTTCCGCAAGAGAACCTGAATGTCCTCAACGGGTATTACAGAACTCTCGCCTGGAATAAAGCGACAAATTTGGTCAAGTAAATAATAATCACTATATTTGCGCCCGCATTTGAAAACCCGTAAGGGCTTTGGTGCAATGGGATCCGGTCGGTTCCGGATTGAGTAACACATTTTAAATTTAACAAAATGCAGCATTTCGCACTTAGCGGTCAGACCCGCAACTCTTCAGGCAAGGCAGCCCTCAAGGCTCTCCGCGCTCAGGGACTCGTTCCTTGCAACCTTTACGGACTCGGACTTGAGAACGTCCTCTTCACTGTAACCGAGAAGGACCTCAAGGGCCTCACCAACACTCCCGAGTCATTCATTGTTGACCTCACCCTCGACGGCAACAAGACCTACACCGTAATTCTCCACGAGCTCCAGTGGCACCCTGTCACCGATGCTTGTATCCACGTTGACTTCCTCGCAGTTGATGACAAGAAGCCTATCGCAATCAACGTTCCTCTCGCCGTTACCGGCCACTCAGTAGGTGTTCAGCGCGGTGGTAAGTTCTTTATGTCATCACGCAGCCTGCGCATCAGCGCCCTTATGGCTAACCTCCCTGAGAAGATCACCATCGACATCACCTCCCTCAACATCGACAAGAAGA
>JAEDLO010000096.1 GCA_016295245.1 Bacteroidales bacterium
CGAGTCGGATCATCCCGACCATAATAATTTCTAGTTTGATTAAAAGCCCCGCCGAAAGCCGGGGCTTTTTCATTTGTTACAATCCATGAAGGCGCGTTCGTTTATTCTTCTCTGCCTGTCGGCTTTGCTCGGCGTTCTGATTTCCTGTTCAAGGACAGAATCCGACCCGGGACCATCCGGCCCTATTATGCGTGACGGCATCTGGGAAGGCACAGGAGAAGGCCGCGGCGGCACCATTCTGGTGCGCATTACAGTGGAAAGCAACATAATCACTGACGCCAAGGCTATGAGCCAGTCGGAGTCTTCCTTTGCCCAGGAATCCCTTAATGCCGTGCTAGCCAAGGCAATCGGCAGGAAGGACTATATGTCGGTGGAACTTGACGGAGTGAGCGGCGCGACTCTTACGTCCACCGGCGTGATTGATGCCTTGAATATGGCAATTGCAGTGGCAAAAGGAGAGAAGAAGGCGGAAGAAAAGATTTATTCGGACGGGAAATGCGACATAGTGGTGGTCGGTGCAGGCGGAGCCGGTCTGTGCGCTGCAGTAGAGGCGGCCGCGCAGGGCAGAACAGTCATTGTGCTCGAGAAACAGGGCATTATTGGGGGAAATACCAATTACTCGACCGGCGGCATCAATGCAGCTGAAACCTCCGTACAGCAAGAACTTGGCATCATTGACTCCAAAGATCTCTTCTATGACGACACGATGAAGGGAGGCCACTACCTCAACGACCCGGTGCTGGTGCGCAGCTTTGTGGACAATGGCCCGCAAACCATAGACTGGCTGAAAGCTTTGGGGGCTGACCTGAGTGACGTCGGCATTATGGGAGGCAGCAGCGTGAGGCGAACCCATCGCCCGAATGGAGGAACCGCCATCGGCCCCCATCTGATGAAGGTCCTCAAAGAGGCTTCGGCATCCGAAAAGGTTGAAATCCGCACCGGCAACAAGGTCAGCGGCCTGCTGATGGATGGCGTCGGAGTATGTGGAGTCAAGGTCGAGAACCACAACGGAAGCCCATATCAGATCAGCGCGTCAGCAGTCATTATCGCAACGGGTGGTTTTGGCGCCAATATCGGGATGGTCACAAAATATTGCCCGGAGTTTGAGGGTCTGGCTACGCTCAATCATAAAGGCGCCACCGGAGATGCCTTCAAATGGGTGGAGGAAGCGGGCGGAAGTTTGATACATCTTGACCAGATACAGATTCATCCCACATCGGAATGCGTCAACCACATCCTCATTACCGAAGCAGTGAGAGGCAACGGGGCAATACTTGTCAACGCTCAGGGGCAAAGATTTGTAAATGAGATGGATACGCGCGATGTCGTAGCCGGGGCAATACTTCGTCAAAAGGACGGAATGGCCTATCTCATATTTGATGAGCAGGTGAGAAAATCCCTTGCATCGATTGAGACTTATGCCAATCAGGGCGTCCTCAAGTCGGCAGACAGTGTCGAAAAGCTTGCCGGAATCGTAGGACTTGACCCAGCCTCGCTCAAGTCGACAATGGACAGGTATGCCCGGATGCAACGTCAGGGTAAGGATGAGGACTTCGGACGGAGCGCCTCGTCGATGGCGGTTCCGCTGACCAGTTCTCCGTACTATAGCGTAGGCGTCACGCCTGCCATCCACCACACTATGGGTGGCATAAAAGTAGATAAGGATATGCACGTTATTCGCAGCGACGGCTCAGCTGTCAAGGGGCTGTATGCCGCCGGCGAAGTGACAGGCGGCCTTCACGGAGCCAACCGACTTGGAGGGAACGGAGTCGGCGACATCGTGGTCAACGGCAAAATTGCGGGGCGCAATGCTGCTGCAGGTAAATAAATTCGTCGGACTGGGCGACCTGTGTGAATGTATTCTACGGATCTGAGTTAAAGCAGCTGGATTGTCAGATTGCGCTCGTACCTTGTAGGCTTGACCTGGAACCCGGGCAGCACAAAGCAGGCCGTACAGCCGACGCCGGTCGTGTTGTAATCAAGGTTCAGGGTCACACCATCCTGCTTCTCCAATTGGTAGGTGTAAACTGCCTTCGTGAGATTCTCAGTGCTGTAATTGTAGGCATTGAAGTTGAATAGCCTGTCCATCGAGAAACGGATTCCATTTCCCTTGCCGTCTTGTATCTCAAGCCATCTGTTGTCGCACCTCAAACCGCAGTCCTGAGGGATGAGATACGGCTCGAACATTCCATCCACATCGTTCTGGTAAACGCCTACTGCATAGCCGCTCTTCCTGTCAGGATAGTTCTCCTCAGGTCCGCGGCCGAACCACTTGACCTGCTGCAAATCATTATTGAGCGTCATCGTGAGTCCTATGCGCGGCAGAAGCTCAGGCATCTGTCCCTCCGGCTCGAGAATATGATGCAGGGCGACCGTTCCGTCACCGTTGATGCGGTATTCGTAAACCTCCGAGTAACCGATGTACTTGACGCCGAAAATGTAAGCATCCAAAGATCCTGAAGATACACCTCCGAACTGGGAGAAGCAGCGCACGTTGATGTAAACCTGGCCTCCCGCCTCGAATGCCTCGCAGGAAATCGGGAGTCTGGTGATATTGTCAAGATTGTTGCTGTAGTATTCGTTCGCAATCTGATTACCGTTCCAGCTCTTCTTGTTGTTGTAGCGGATGTTTCCCTGACTCCAGCCGTCTTGCTCGAGGGCGAGCGGGGCACGCCATACATTGAACTGGACAGGCGCCTTGAGGAGTTCCTCGCCATTGCTGACTATACTGCAAAGCTGTCCGTCAGCAGTGAAGGTATATGCAAATCCCTCTCCCTTCACTATGATTTCCTTATCAGTCTTGGTAAGACTTGCTTTTCCCACTGCCTTGTCTGAAACGGTCGCGGCTTTCTTCCAAGGAAGCTCGAACTGATCCCAGGCCATCACAAGGCCCTTCTCACCCCAGATTTCGTCCTTGGCAAGGGCGCTTGAGAGCTTCAGGAAATACTCCCTTCCCGGCTTGAGTTCAGGAGTATGGAACGGTATCTTCACGATCTTCTTTGACAGAGGCTCAATGTCCAGGTCCAGGCTCCCCTGCTGGATACACTCCCCGTCCTCAAAGAGCTGCCACTTGAAATCATAGTAGTCAGCGTTCAGGAAATGATTACGGTTCCACACTTCCACCAGATGGTCGTCGGCGCTGAGCAGACGGCAGGAGATAGGCTGTGCGGCCTTCTTCATCTGGTAAATCTCAGGCTGAACCCTGCGGTCAGGCCAGATGGTACCGTAGGTCCTTGCCCCGATACCATAGCTGAAATACGGCTGCCCGACCTGCTCGCTCTCGAAATCAAGACTTAGAAGTTCGCCCGATTTGTCAGCGATGACCACATTGTCCATAAGCGCGTCGCAGATGTACACCCTGGTATCCTGGCCGTGGGTCTGCTCATTACGTCCGATATTTACCGGGAACGGGGCATTGATGATATTTCCAGAGGCCTCGGCTGAAGCGAGCTCCTTACCGTCAATCGAAAGAGTCATCCTGTTGCCGTCGTACACCGCATCGACGTGGTGCCAGTTATCCTCCCAGTCCGATGGGAGAGCGGCAGTCACGACATACTTGTAGTTTTTCGGAGCTGACATAGCCCTGCGCATAAGCGCGCGGAAGTCGTTCGGGTCCACTTTTCCAAGGACGCTTTCCGGAACCTTGTCAGTATTGACGTAGAAACTTAGCTTCTCCTTGCCTTCCTGCTGGACGCCGAACTGCCACTCGCCCTTAGTCACGAATGAGCCGCACGAGCTGATCAGCTTGCGTGGCATCACATCGAAACTGATAGTGAGATTGTCTCCGGTAAGCTCGAGACACTCATCCCTGTAGACTTCCACCCACTCGTCGTGGCCGCTGAGATCAATCACGTGGTTTTTCCTGTTGCGGCTGTCAGAGACGAGCTTCGCGTTGCCCATAATGTGCGCCTTGACCTTATGCACAGAGTTGTCCTTCAGGAGCCTTGCATTCTGGGTTAGACCCGGCGAGACGAAATCCCAGACTGCACCGCCCATTGACCTTTCGTGGGTATAGATGGCTCGCCACATCTCGTCAAAAAGGCCGCCGCCGTTTCCGGCAACCGAGATGTACTCGTCCATAAATGAAGGGCGGACGTCATTGTCCCCGTGGATGCCTACCTTGAGGTCAAGTGCAAGAGGTGTAGGGTATCGTGGGCCGATGATGTCCTCGGCAGCGTGGCTGTAAGCGTTTCCGCCGTACATCCAGTACTTCGTGTCATCCCACTTGCGGCCTTCCTTGATGACCTCGCCGATGTTGGGGCCTTCACCGCTTTCGTTGCCGGCGCTCCAGAAGAGTACGGCAGGCTGGTTACGGTCGCGAAGCACCATCCTGCGGACACGCTCCTGATACATAGGAATGAAGCGCTCGTCGCTTGAAACATACTCGGTAGCGTGAGCCTCAACCCCTGCCTCATCGATGATGTAGAGGCCATATCGCGCAGCGAGCTCGATGTAGCGCGGGACAGGCGGATAATGGCTGGTGCGCACTGCATTGAAGCCGTGCTGCTTGAGGATGGTGAAGTCCTTCCTTATGAGCTCGTCAGTGACAGTGTGGCCATTGACAGGGTCCTGCATATGAGAGTTCTGCGCATTGACCTTCAAAGGCTTTCCGTTGAGGCAGAACACGTTATTGATTATCTCAACTTCTTTGAAGCCCACATCCTGGCGTGCGTCTGCCTCGGCGTAACCGGAGATGCTCCTGCCCGTAGCAGCATCTACGAGGTACATCTTCAGCTCGTACAGGTCGGGAGTCTCGGCAGTCCATTTAAGAGGATTGCTGATGGTCTTCTTCATATTCAATACCAGCGAGTTGCTTCCATTTGCAAAGGAAGCACCCGGGCTCTGGAGTTCGGCTACGGTCTTTCCGTTTTTGTCGGAGAGGACAGCCTTCACCTTGAGCGGGGTCTTGAGCGGGGTTGGGTCATAGCTCCGTATGGTAGCCTCAATACTGAGCTCGGCATCCTTATACTGACTGTCAAGGTCAGTGATGACGTGCCAGTCGACAAGGCGAGTCTTTGGTGCCGAATATACATATACGTCATCAAAGATTCCTGCAAGACGCCAATAGTCCTGGCCCTCGAGATAGAAGCCGTCAGAATACTTTATGACAAGCATTGCGAGGGTATTGCGGCCCTTCTTGATGTAAGGGGTGATGTCGTATTCGGCTGGTTCCTGAGCACCCTCGTTGTAGCCGACTTCCCGGCCGTTCACCCAAAGGAATGAAGCGGAAGCAACTTTCTCGAACCTGAGGAACACTTCCTCGCCTTCCCAGTCTTCGGGAATAGTGAAGGTAGTACGGTAGGCTCCTGTAGGATTATAGTCGCGTGGCACGAAGGGTGGATTAGCTATGAACGGAGCCGACACGTTTCTGAACAGAGGATCACCGTATCCACGCATCTCCCAGTTTGAAGGCACGTCAATTGTCCCCCACTTGGAGTCATTGAAGCGCAGTTCATAGAAGTCCGCAGGAATGCCCTCAGGCGTGTCTGCATAGTAGAATTTCCATTGCCCATTGAGAACTTTGTGGTGCTGCGGGATGTAATATGCGCGTGTCTGCTCCTGTCCGAGCTCATACACGTCAAGGTTTTCTATGTAGTCATAGATATGTGCCATAAAGTCACGCTTTTCTGCGGCAAAGGCAGTCGTACCGGCAAGCACCAGAAGG
>JAEDLO010000097.1 GCA_016295245.1 Bacteroidales bacterium
ACAATAAGCTTATCAGCCTGAACCCGGTCGGCAAGGTCGCCATCTTCAACTCCCTGATTCCGATCATCGGCGCGCTCACGAGCTGCTGGTGCCTGGGCGAGCTTTTCCACTGGAACTACCTGGTCGCCGGCACCCTCGCCGCGCTGGGCATATATATCATCAATAGAACAAAGTAGCATATGGACAGGAGAGATTTCATCAAGGCTGGCCTTACGGCGGCGGGAACCGTTGCCGGAGCGGCGCTGGTGGGCGGAGGTATAATGGCCCTGAGCGGAGCGCGCAAGCCCAAGCCCGCAGAGCTCAGGGAGTTCACCCGGGGCAAGTTCAAGCTGCGCTTCTACCCCTATGAGCTGCAGCTCGCCCACAGCTTCACCGTTTCTTCGTATTCACGCACGACGACGCCCGGAGTGCAGCTGGAGCTGGAATACGGGGGCGTGACGGGTTACGGCGAGGCCTCGATGCCCCAGTACCTCGGGCACAGCGTCGGGAGCGTGTGCGACTTCCTCTCAAGGATCGACCTCAGCGCGTTCAATGACCCGTTCTGCAGCGAGGACATCCTGGATTACGTGGATTCCCTCTCGGAGGGCGACGGCCCCGCAAAGGCGGCTTTCGACATCGCGCTCCACGACCTTCTGGGCAAGCTGGTGGGGCAGCCGCTCTACCGCCTCTGGGGCTACAATCCCAGCAAGGCCGGCGCTACGTCCTTCACCATCGGCATCGACACGCCGCAGGTCGTAAGGGAGAAGACCCTGGAGTGCGCTGACCGCTTCCGCATCCTCAAGATCAAGGTCGGGCTGGACAGCGACGAGCAGATGATACGCACCATACGCGAGATTACCGACCTGCCGCTGGTGGTGGACGCCAACCAGGGTTGGAAGGACCGCTACAAGGCGCTGGACGAGATTTTCTGGCTCCACGAGCAGGGCGTGCAGATGGTGGAGCAGCCGATGGCGGTGGACGCGCTGGACGACATCGCCTGGATAAGCGAGCGCAGCCCCGTGCCCATTTTCGCCGACGAGGCCTGCCAGGTTCTTCGCGACATCCCGCGCCTGAAGGGCGCATACCACGGCGTGAACATCAAGCTGATGAAGAGCGGCGGCCTGCGCGAAGCCAGGCGGATGATAAGCTATGCGCGCGCCGAAGGGATGAAGGTAATGCTGGGCTGTATGACTGAGACCTCCTGCGCCTGCACGGCGGTTGCCCAGCTGAGCCCCGCGGCCGATTTCTGCGACATCGACGGCAACCTGCTGATTACCAACGATCTCTTCGAGGGGATGGTGGTGCGCGACGGGCTGATGGTCCTGCCGGAAGGGGCGGGGCTTGGCCTTAGGAAGCTTTAGGTGACCTAACGGTGCAAGCGCATCCTCGCCCAGGGGATGATGGTCGCGGGCGCGAGGCGGCTGAGCAGCAGTTCTCTCATTTTGTCCATATACGGAGCAACGTGGCTGAAGTAGTGGGTGTAGCCCTCACAGAGCGCGTTGAGGCCGGTTTCCCCCTTTTCGCTGAGGTTGAAGCGGTGCTTGGGGCACTCGCCGTTGCAGGCGAAGAGCCACTTGCACGCCCTGCACTTGCGCGGCAGGCTGTTGCGCTTGTCGATGCCGAATCTGAGCATCTTTTCCGAATCCATCAGAGTGGCGATGTCGCTTTGGGCGATGTTGCCCAGCAATCTGTCGGGATAGACGAAGTGGTCGCAGGGGTAGATGTCGCCGTTGTGCTCGATGATGGCGTTTTCGCCGCAGGTCTGGCCAAAGACGCAACTGCCCGGTTTAACGCCGCACCAGTTCGCAAGGGTCGCGTCAAAAAGGCCCACGAAGCACTGCCCCACGTCGTTGCAGACCCAGTAGTCGAAGATGTCGGTCATAAACTTGCCGAAGGCGAGGGAATCCACTGACCAGGGGGCAAGCTGGGCGCCGGGGGTTTCCGGGGCAACGATGTACGGCCGCACCTTGCGGTTCGGCTCGCCTTTTGGGCCGAGCGGGTACTTGACGTGCTCCACTACAGGCATATACTGCTGATAGAAACCGCCCAGGCTCTTGAGGAACTGATAGACCTCCAGGCCGCGGCCCCGGCTGGCGTTGTTGACCGTTGACATAGTATTGAAACGGACTCCCTCTCCGTTCAGTATCCTGATACCCTCAATGACCTTGTCGAAAGTCGGCCTCGCACCTTTGTCCTTGCGGTAACGGTCGTGAATGTCGCGGGGACCGTCGATGGATACTCCTACAAGAAAGTCATTTTCACGCAGAAAGCGGGCCCAGTCAGCATCAATCAGGGTGCCGTTGGTCTGGATGGTGTTGAAAACCTGCTTGTCGCCGGCATATTTCTTTTCCAATTCGACGGCCCTGCGGTAGAAGTCCAGTCCCAGCAGAGTGGGCTCTCCTCCGTGCCAGTTGAACTGGACCTCAGGGACGTCATTGGCCTCGATATACTTCCGGATTACGGTCTCAAGCATCTCCGGGCTCATCCTCGGTTCCCGGCCGCCATAGATGTCCGCCTTGTCAAGATAGTAACAGTAGTTGCAGTCAAGATTGCACAGAGAGCCGGCGGGCTTGAGCATAAGATGGAAAGCGCGCGGGCCGGTAATCTTGACGGCGTCCCGGAGGGTCAGGGTATCTTTGAACAGGTCTGGCATCTTCGGATAAGGGTTTGAAGACCAAAGTTAGACAAAAAAGATGAAGGCGACCACTTTCGCGGTCACCTTCATACTCGATATTTTGGTATGCTGATTACTCAGCTGCCGGAGCCTCGGTTGCAGGAGCCTCTGCAGCAGGAGCCTCGACCTGAGCCTCAGCCTTCTTTGCGCGGCTGCGGCGGGTGGTCTTCTTGGCTGCCTTGGTAGCGCTTGCGAGTGCTGCCTCGTTGAAGTCAACGAGCTCGATAAGCGCCATTTCAGCTGCGTCACCCTGACGGAAACCTACGTGAAGAACGCGGGTGTAACCACCCTGACGCTCAGCGATCTTCGGAGCGATGGTGCGGAAGAGCTCTGAAACTGCGTTCTTGTCCTTGAGATAGCTGAAGACAATACGACGGTTGTGGGTAGTGTCCTCCTTTGACTTGGTGATCAGAGGCTCGACATAGCTTCTGAGGGCCTTTGCCTTTGCAACAGTGGTGGTAATCCTCTTATGCTCGATAAGAGAACAAGCCATGTTGGCGAGGAGGGCCTTGCGGTGACCGCTCTGACGACCAAGATGATTGATAGCTTTATTGTGTCTCATCTTTAAATATTCTTTTTCTTGGGTTCAATATTATACTTCGTGACATCCATACCGAATGACAGCTTCATCTTATCTACCAGCAGGTCAATCTCGTTGAGCGACTTGCGTCCGAAGTTACGGAACTTCATAAGCTCGTTGCGAGAGTATGACACGAGGTCTGCGAAGGTGTCGATTTCAGCTGCCTTGAGGCAGTTGAAGGCCCTTACAGAAAGACCCATATCTGAAAGCTTGGTAAGGAGAAGATGCCTCATACGCATAGCCTCCTCGTCAAGCTCAGTGCTGACAGTTGCCACAGGGCTCTCAAGCGACATCTTCTTGTCGTCGGTGAAGAGCTTGAAGTGGAAGATAAGGATGTTTGCAGCCTCCTGAAGTGCGGTGTTCGGAGAAATTGAACCGTCCGTCACAATCTCGAGATTGAGCTGTTCATAGTCGGTCTTCTGCTCGACACGGCAGTTCTCAACAGTCCAGTTGACCTTGCGAATTGGCGTGTAGATAGCATCTACCGGGATGGTTCCGATAGGGGTGTTCTCATCTCTGAGCTCCTCAGCCGGAACATAGCCGCGACCCTTGGTGATGGTAAGTTCAATCTCGAGCTTTACAGCAGGCTCGAGGGTACAGATGTGAAGATCAGGATTCAACACCTTGAAGGAAGACAATCCCTTTGAGATATCTTCTGCCGTGAACTCCTGCTTGCCGCTGATGACGATGTTTGCTGTCTCAGTATCGACCGTGTCAACCATACGGCGGAAACGAACCTGCTTGAGGTTGAGGATGATATCCTGCATTCCCTCGAGGACGCCCGGGATAGTTGCGAACTCCTGATCAACTCCGGAGATTCGGATCTGGCTGATAGCAAAACCCTCCAGCGAAGACAGCAGGATGCGACGAAGAGCGTTGCCGATAGTTGGACCGTATCCCGGCTCGAGTGGGCGGAATTCAAAACGGCCTGTGGTATCGGTGCTTTCGAGCACAATAACCTTGTCTGGTTTCTGGAATGCTAAGATTGCCATATTATTGGGGTGTTAAATTGATTACTTAGAGTAGAGGTCGACGATGAGCTGTTCGTTGATGTTCTCAGGTATCTCGGCTCTGGTAGGGACATTGAGGAACTTACCGCTAAGCTCCTTGGTGTCGAAATCAAGCCAAGAGTACTTGGTAACGGAAGCGACGCTTGCCTGGATAACCTCGAGGCTCTTTGACCTCTCCCTGACTGCAACTACGTCACCGGCCTTCAGAGTAGTTGAAGGGATGCTGCACACGTTGCCGTTGAGGGTGATGTGGTGATGAGACACGAGCTGACGAGCTGCTGCACGGGTAGGAGCGATGCCCATACGGTAAACGACATTGTCAAGACGGCTCTCGAGGAGGAAGAGGAGGTTCTCACCCTTCTGTCCTGCAAGACGGGATGCCTTGAGGTATGTGTTGTGGAACTGGCGCTCGAGGATACCGTACATATACTTGACTTTCTGCTTCTCCTTGAGCTGTACGCCGTACTCCTTCTGCTTCTTGCGCTTAGCAGCGAGGCCGTGCTGTCCCGGAGGGAAGTTTCTCTTCTCAAAGTACTTGTCGCCTCCGAAAATAGGCTCGCCGAACTTACGGGCGATTTTGGTGCTAGGACCTGTATATCTTGCCATAGTAATTCAGAATTAAATGATTAAACTTTACGACGGCCTTTTGGTCTACATCCATTGTGAGGCATAGGGGTAACGTCAACAATCTCGGTAACGATGATACCTGCGTTGTTGATGGTACGGATAGCTGACTCACGGCCGGCTCCTGGACCCTTTACATAGCATTTTACCCTGCGGAGACCTGCGTCGAAAGCAGTCTTTGCTGCATCCTCAGCTGCCATCTGGGCAGCGTAAGGGGTGTTCTTCTTTGAGCCACGGAAACCACACTTGCCGGCAGAACCCCAGCTGATAACCTGGCCCTGGGCATTGGTCAGTGACACAATGACATTGTTGAAGGTTGATGAAATATGAGCCTCGCCATAAGCTTCAACCTTGACAACTCTCTTGGATGTTGTAGTTTTCTTTGCCATAATTCATCAATTTTTACTTGGTTGCCTTCTTCTTGTTGGCAACAGTCTTCTTCTTACCCTTGCGGGTACGTGCGTTGTTCTTGGTGCTCTGGCCGCGAACCGGAAGTCCGAGACGATGACGGATTCCGCGGTAGCAACCGATATCCATAAGGCGCTTGATGTCCATCTGGACAGAAGAACGAAGCTCGCCCTCGATCTTGTAGTGCTCGTTGATCTCAGCACGGATCTTGGCAACCTGATCGTCGTTCCAATCACCAACCTTGATTGATGGATCGATGCCGCACTTCTCGAGAATCTTCTTTGCAGAAGGGCGACCGATACCGAAGATATAGGTAAGACCTATCTCTCCCTGTTTGTTGTTTGGTAAATCAACACC
>JAEDLO010000098.1 GCA_016295245.1 Bacteroidales bacterium
TACTCATATAAAAGGCACCGCAGGCTCGCAAAAGCGGACTCGCCTGCTACGGCGCGCGCCTGCGGGGAGCTCGCCAAAGGCTCTTCTCGCCGCGGCCGTTGCCTAAACCCGCCCAAATACAGCCACTGCCGCCACCACAAAGGGTTCCTCCGCTACTCACCCACAGCTGCCACCCACGAAAACGACCTGCCTACCCAGATCCTCACCGCACCGAACGCGCCTCCCGCTGCACCCGCCGCGCCTCCCCGCGCAAACACCCAAATCCCCGCTGCACCCGCCGCGCCTCCCCGCCACGAATCATCACAATTTTCAATTATTTTTGTATCTTCGTAACCCAATATAAATTGATATTATGCGGACTCTTCGACTCACCAATACTATGAGCCACTTGAAGGAGGTCTTCAAGCCTGTGAATCCCGGCCACGTCGGGATGTATGTTTGCGGACCTACCGTCTATGGCGACGCTCACCTTGGCCACGCCCGTCCTGGTGTGACTTATGACGTGCTCAGCAAGTTCTTGCGCCATCTTGGATACAAGGTGCGCTATGTGCGCAACATCACTGACGTCGGCCATCTTGAACACGACGCTGATGAGGGTGAGGATAAGATTGCAAAGAAGGCCCGAATCGAACAGCTTGAGCCTATGGAGGTCGTGCAGGAGTACACCCTGCGCTACCACGAGGCTATGCGAAAGCTCAACGTCGCTCCTCCTTCAATCGAGCCTCGCGCTTCAGGCCACATCGTGGAGCAGATTGAGGCGGTTAAGAAGATTCTCGCCTCGGGCTATGCCTATGAGAGCAACGGCAGCGTCTATTTCGATGTCGAGAAGTACAACAAGGACCATCACTACGGCGTGCTTTCCGGCCGCAATCTCAATGATACTCTCGAGGGTACCCGCGAGCTCGACGGCCAGAGCGACAAGAAGGCCCCGTACGACTTCGCTATCTGGAAAAAGGCTGAGCCTGAGCATATTATGCGCTGGCCTTCCCCTTGGGGCGAGGGTTTCCCGGGCTGGCATCTTGAGTGCTCGGTGATGGGAGAAAAATACCTCGGCTACGAGTTCGACATCCACGGCGGCGGTATGGACTTGATGTTCCCTCATCACGAGTGCGAAATCGCCCAGAATGTCGCTTCGCGCGGCACCAGGGGCGTTCACTACTGGGTCCACAACAATATGATCACAATCAATGGCCAGAAGATGGGCAAGTCGCTGGGCAACTTCATCACCCTCGACGAGCTCTTCAACGGCACCCACCCGAAGCTCGACCAGGCCTACAGCCCGATGACCGTGCGCTTCTTCATACTTCAGGCACACTATCGCGGCACCCTCGATTTCTCGAACGAAGCTCTGCAGGCTGCCGAAAAGGGTCTCAAGAGGCTGATGCAGGCCGCAAAGGACCTCTATGCGATGGCAGGCCGCAAGGCCCCTTGCTATGCCTACGGAGAATATCCTGACAGCGTCGCTCCTGACAGCTGCACTGCCGAAAGCCCGGAGGTGAAGGCCGTGTTCGAAGGTGTATATGAGGCCCTCTGCGACGACCTCAACACTCCTATGGCCCTGGCCCAGATTTCCGAGGCAGTGCGTCTGATCAATTCCGCCAAGGCAGGAAGCGTAAAGCTCGGAAAGGCTGACATCGCCACCCTTGTCCAGATCTTCGACGATATCGTCTTCGGCGTACTCGGCCTGCGGGACGAGAGCGAGGCAGGCGGTTCGACTAAGGTTATCGAAGGGCTTATGGGTATGGTTCTCGAGCAGAGGGCAGCAGCCAAGGCCGCCAAGGACTGGACGACCTCAGATCACATCAGGGATACTCTCAATGCCCTCGGTATCAAGGTGAAAGATACTAAGGACGGGGTAGAGTGGACTCTTGAATAAAGGAAAGGAATAGTTTCTTCTCCTCTTCGTCCATACCCCGTTTGCGGGCGTAGTTGTCAATATCCTCCCCGCTCAGGCTCCTGATCTCAGGATAGGAGGCCTCAGGGTGGACGAAAATCAATCCGCAGATACTTGCGTCAGGAATCATCGCGCAGCTCCCGGTCAGCTTGATGTCCAGTTCATCGGCTCCCGGGAGCAGCCGTAATATGTCTCTCTTGAGCGAATGGTCCGGGCAGCTGGCATAGCCTGCCGCAGGCTTGATAATCTTGCAGGCGGGCACGCGCTGCCCTTCAGCCTGACCGCTATTCACCTTGAGCTGCCTTTTCAGCTCCTCGTCCAGCCAGTTTGACGCCGCTTCCGCGAGGGTAAGGCGAACCGAGCGCTCGAGCATCGGGATGTATTCGCTCTTGCAGGCGGGGCAGCTGCAGCCTTCGCCGTGGGCGGCCGTCCTGTCGTGCACACTGATAGCGAACATCCCGGCAGGGGAGTCGAAGCCGTAGGATGATGGGGCGACGAAGTCGCTCAGCGACAGTGCATTGCCTCCGCTCTGGCGAAGCATAGGCAGGCGCCAGTCTTTGCATATTATTTCTCCTTCGGAGCTCCTGCAGGCGTCAAAGCGCGCGCAGAGGGTGATGCGGCAGGAGTCGTTGCGGACCATCCTGTCGATGGCCTCGACTGCGTCGGTGTTGAGACGGGCCATCTCCTCCTCGCTCTCCTTGCTGCCGCTCTTGATGCCCCAGATGGCGTAGAAGAGCTGCCAGTCGAAGTACGGCAGCAGCTCTGAAGTGCTGAACCTCCTGGCCCTGATGTCCTCGAAGAACTTGCCCCTGAGATAGCTTTCCGCCGCGAAGACCTGCCTTGCCGGCCCGGTCTCTTCAGCCTTGAGTTCGGAGCGCTTCCGGTAGAGTTCGAGCAGCTCCTTCTGCTTGAGGTGCTCGCGCTCTTCGGTGGCCTGCCGCTCGCTCATCAGCCTTCCTGCCAACACGGCGCTTGCGGAGGCGTCGGAGGCGTAAAAGACGTGGTCATAGAGAGGGGCGAGCTTGACCGCGGTGTGGAGGGCGGATGTTGTCGCCCCGCCGATAAGCAGCGGAGTGCTCATCCCCCGGGCCGCCATCTCGCGGCAGAGCTCCTCCATCTGGAAGAGCGACGGGGTGATCAGGCCGCTTACGCCTATGATGTCGGCGCCTATGAGGGCGGCCTGTTCGAGTATGGTCTCCTTCGGCACCATCACTCCCAAGTCGGTGACCTCGAAGCCGTTGCAGCCCAGGACGATGCCGGTGATGTTCTTACCTATGTCGTGGACGTCGCCCTTTACGGTCGCCATCAGGATTTTCGGGCGGGATACCCCCTGCCCCTCAGCATCCTGTTCCATATAAGGCTGGAGGAAGGCTACCGCTTCGCGCATTACCTTGGCGGACTTGACCACCTGGGGGAGGAACATTTTTCCCGCGCCGAAACGCTCGCCTACGCTGGCCATTCCGTCCATCAGCGGCCCTTCAATGAGCTTTACCGCCGTCCAGCCGGAACCCAGCAGTTCCTCGAGGTCAGCCTCCAGGCTTGCGCTGCCTCCCGCCACGAGGGCCCTGGAAATCCTCTGCTCCGCAGGGATGTCCTCTTCTTGCCGGGCCTTGGTGCTCTCGCCGGTGGATGCCGCTGCCCCCTGGGCGCTCATCGTCGAGGCCAGTTCGAGCAGCCTCTCGCTCGCTTTCGGGTCGGAGTCGAGAATCACGTCTTCGACGCACTTGAGCAGCTGCGGCTCGATGCTGTCGTAGATTTGCAGCATTCCGGGATTGACGATGCCCATATCCAGGCCCGCCTCGACGGCGTGGTAGAGGAAGACGGAATGCATCGCTTCGCGCACGGCATTGTTGCCCCTGAAGGCGAAAGACAGGTTGGAGATGCCTCCGGAAGTCAGCGCTCCCGGGAGATTCCCCTTGATCCAGCGCACCGCCTCGATGAAGTCGATGCCGTAGCGGGCGTGCTCGGGGATGCCGGTGCCCACCGAAAGGACGTTCACGTCAAATATGATGTCGCTGCTCGGGAAGCCTGCTTTGCGCAGGAGCTCGTACGAGCGGCGGCTGATTTCAATCTTGCGCTCATAGTCGGTCGCCTGGCCCTGCTCATCAAAGGCCATCACCACTACAGCGGCACCCAGGGCCCTGATTTCCCGCGCCTTGCGCAAGAAGGCCTCCTCTCCCTCCTTGAGGGAGATTGAGTTGACGATGCACTTTCCCTGGGCGTTCTTGAGGCCGCACAAGACGGTCTCGAAGTGTGAGGAGTCAATCATCAGCGCTGCCCGGGCGACGGCGGGGTCGGAGCTGATATGGCGCAGGAAGGCTGTCATCTCCTTTGCCGAGTCCAGCATCGCGTCGTCCATATTGATGTCGATGATGCGCGCGCCGTTTTCAATCTGGTCGGCGGCAATCTTAAGGGCACTGTCGTAGTCCCCGGCAGCAATAAGCCGGGCGAACTTCCTCGAACCGGCGACGTTGGTCCTCTCGCCCACGTTGGTGAAGTTGTTGCGCCTGTCCACCTCTACCGCCTCAAGGCCGCTGACGTGGAGTATGGTCTCCTTTTTCAACCTTTTGTGCGGTGCGAGGCCGCGGACTGCCTTGGCAATGGCCGCAATGTGCTCAGGGGTGGTGCCGCAGCAGCCTCCCGTGATGTTCAGCAGCCCCTTCGAGGCCATACAGGCAACCTGGGCAGCCATAGTTTCCGGACTCTGGTCATAGGCGCCCATCTCGTTTGGCAGGCCGGCGTTAGGGTGGCAGCTTACCGCGCATTCCGCCCAGTGCGAAAGGTCTTCAACCAGCGGGGCGAGGTCTTCCGCTCCCAACGAGCAGTTCAGGCCGAAACTCATCATCCCCGAATGCTCGACGCTGCGGTAGAAAGCCTCGACGGTCTGGCCCGTCAGGGTGCGTCCGCTGCGGTCGCTCGCCGACACTGAGATCATCAGCGGGATGTCGGTGCGCCCCAGACGCTGCAGGGCGTAGATTGCAGCCTTGGTGTTGAGCGCGTCGAAGCAGGTCTCCATCAGGAGCAGGTCGGCGCCTCCTTCAAGCAGGCCGAGTATCTGCTCCTGATAGGCATCAGCCATCTGGTCGAAGCTGAAAGGTCTGTAGATGGGGTTGGAGAGGTCCTGGGCGAGGGTCAGCGACTTGCCCGTCGGGCCAATGCTGCCGGCTACCCAGACCTTGCGGTTCGCGCTGTCGGCTGCCTGTCTGGCTATCCTTGCCGCCTCGCAGGCCATCCTGCCCGCGAGGTCCTGCTTCCCGTATTCCTCCTGCGAAATCCTGTTGGCGGAGAATGAGTTGGTGCTGATGATGTCTGCACCGGCATCAATGTAGGCTTTGTGGATGCTCCCGACGATGTCGGGCGCGCTGAAGTTGAATTCTTCGCTGTTGCCGCAAAGGCCGTTGCGCTGGAGCATCGTGCCCATTGCGCCGTCAAGGATGAGTATGCGCTCTTGGAGGATCTGATCTAGAAGCATTCTTTGAGGATGTTGATGACGTTGGAGGCTTTGCCCATTGTGTAGAAGTGGATGGCTGGTACGCCGTGGCGGATGAGGTCGCGGCACTGCTCTTTGCACCACTCCTGGCCTATTCTGTAGCAGGCGTCCTTGTCGTCCCTGCTGCGGGAGAGCTCGTCGCTCAGCTCAAGTGGTATGTCGATGGAGAAG
>JAEDLO010000099.1 GCA_016295245.1 Bacteroidales bacterium
CGCACCTGATGTGCCTCAGAAGTACTTCTGACAGGGGTCGAGCGCGCAGGTGAGGGGGTAATGGTCTCACCTGCGCACCGAGGATGCCTCACAGGTACTTCTGAAGGGGGTCGACCGCGCAGGTGATTGACAATTATTCTCATCTACTGAGAATCGGTGCTGCGAGGAGGGCCTATGAAGAGTGTGGCGCTTGCCCGGACCATCCGAACTGGATTAGCTCCGTCCCGCTCCCTTCAAGCAGACCCCGCTCCCTTCGAGCAGATCCCTCGCCGCCCTGACTCCCGCCGCGCCTCTCGTTTCGATATGATTTTTCGATTTTTTTCCGCATACAGCCTTCAGTCCCTTATTCGAAGCGGAAACTGAGGCTGAAGGCAAGGGTGGCGAGGCAGTACAGGCAGGCTGCCAATATGGCTGACAGCACGCTGTAGGTTGAGGGTCTGTAGCTGTAATCGGTGGAGAGGGTCCGCAAACTCTCCTCGTGTCCTCCACTCAAACTCTCCTCGAGCCCTCCTTGCAGGCCCGACTCCGCCCCGCTCTCTTCGAACAAAGCCTCCGCCTCGAGCTCTCCCCGCAAACTCTCCTTGAGCTCTCCCTGCAAACTAGCCTCGGTCCCTCCCCGTAAACTAGCCCCGGGTACACCCCACAGACTAGCCTCGTGCCCTTCCTGCAAGTCCGTTGCTGCCCCAGGTACTCCCAGCAGAATCAGCGCCGCCCCGAGCAGTCCCAGCAGGATGCTGCGCAGGACCATCTTCCTCGCCTTGGAGGCTAGGCGCTCATTGCGCTCTTTCACCCGGTCGACAAGGTCCATCCTCGCTTCCAGCTCGGACATAAAACTCTCGTCATCGCTGAGCCGGCTGTTCATCCCGGCGATGATTTCATTCAGCTCGTGTTTCATATTCTTCCAATTTTGTTTTCAGGTGAGCCCTGGCCCGCTGGAGCTGCTTTTTGGCCGCGGGCACCGACTCGTCCAGTATTGAGGCCATCTCCTTGACGGGTAGGCCGTAGATGTAATGGAGCATCACAGCGCAGCGCTCCTTTTCGACCAGGCTGTCGAGCGCTCGGTAGAGCTGCTGGTATTCGAAGTTCTCGTCTGCGGAGTTCCCGCCAGAGATCCCTTCTGCCGTTTCGAGCGGGCTGCGATTGCGCTCGTAATAGAGTTTCCGGCTGTCCAGAAAGCAGTTGTATGCAATCTTCAGCAGCCAGGTGGAGAATTTGCTGCGTCTGCGGTAGCCCGAGGATGCGAGGTAGGCTTTGACGAGGGTCTCTTGGGCGAGGTCGTCGGCGAGCTGCCCATCGCCGCAAAGCCCCAGCAGGAACAGTCGCAACTGCCTCTGGGACTCTTTAACATTGGTGATGAACTCCTCGCGCGTCATCGCCCTTCTCTATTTGCGGCGCCGGCTTCCGACAAGGTAGCATACCAGAGAGGGTATGCTGACGGCGGCGCACACTGCGGTGACAAAGCACAGGAAGATAAAGCCCTGGCGGGATGCCATCTCAACGATGGAAAGCACTACGCACAGTGAAAGCGCTACAAAGCCGAAGACCAGACCAACCCAGAGCAGGGGCAGGAGCCTGAGTCTCGGATCAACGGTCGGCGTGAGCTTGCCGACAAGCTCGTCAAGGCTGGTGTCAGGCTTTTCCCTGAGGATGGCAAGGGCGATTTGGGTGCGCCTTTCCGCCTCATACATCTTCCTTCTGGAAATCATCCACACACAGAACGCCGGCAGCAGGACGCAGATGCCGAGCACTGATGCAAGAATAACTATAAGTTCCTGATTCATATCTTTTTAGCGTACATTTTAAGTATAGTGTCCCAGGCCACCTGCTTATCATCAAGATTGACGAAGGTGTCGGGACTGAGGCTCTTGTCCTCTGCTCGGGCCTTGTCCGGCCGTTCGAAATACTTGGTGCAGACGGACCCGAGCAGACCGGTGTTCGGCAGCCGGAAAGGAATTACCTCGCCGTAGTGGGAAGGGGAGTAGTCCGACTCCGTCCCTATCACTTCGCCGATGGCATTGTCGCGGGCAAGGGTGACAAGTATTCCCGCGCTCGAATAGGTCTTCGGCCCCTGGATGAAGACTACCTTGCCTCCGTAACAGTCGTGCGGCTCGGTGCGGACGGCTCTCTGCCTTATGGGATAGAGCTCGTCCTTGTGCCCTGCCGCCTCCCAGGCTGCCATCGCCTCGCCGACCTTTGGGTTGTAGAGGGCAAGCATAGGAGAGAAGCGCAGGTAGCTGTCGAGATTGCGCAGCTCCGAAAGCGGACGGAGCCTGTCGAGCAGTTCGTCGCAGAGCCGGCTGCTGCCGCCGTTGTTGTACTGAAGGTCAACTATCAGCGTCTCAATTTCTTCCTGCTCCATTTCGGCAAACATCTTATCGAGCAGCTTGTCGAAGCGTGGGAGCGACTCGTCCCTGAGGCTGCGAGCGTCGTTGCATTGGTTGAACTGAAGGTAGCAGATGGACTCGGGCGCGAAGATGCGGTACGAAAACAGTTCTCCGCCACGCGTCAGCGGAGACCGCGCGTCTTCGGCAGCGGCGGCGCTTTCAGCTTTGGCGCTCTTTGCGCCGGACTTCTGCGCGGAATAGCTCGCCTCATCGATTACATCGGTGTGCCTGTCCCGCACCTCCTTCATCGCTTCGCGCAGCAGGGCGGCGAATTCAGCGTCGGACCCGCAATCCGCACAGGCCTCAAGCAGGTCCGGCAGGCGGGATTCAAGGACGAATCGCCTTTCTGCCCTGATATAGTAGGGGTGGGTAGCGGCGAGCATATCCACAAACAGGAGCGCATCCTTTTGGTATTTGTTGCCATCGGCGTAGGCCGGAGTGCCCTCTATGCCGGTGAGAGGGACATCTTTGAACTGCGGGCCGCCCTGCGCCGAAAGGCTCAGGGAGCAGAAGAGCAGAGTAATGAGCATTGCGGTTTTTTTCATCTTTTTCTGAATTTTTCAGCTGTAAGACGAATCCCGCAGCCCAAAGGTGACACGCAAGGCCGAAAAATCTAGAATTTCAGCGTACAGGACTCCAGGCCCGGCGAGCTGAAGCTGATTTCGGCGGGACCGTCAACAAGCAGGTAAGCGACAAGATTACCGCGGAACGCCCGCTGGACATTGTCGCGGTGGTCGCTCATATCGGTGTTGGATCCGCTCTCAAGTCCGAGCAGGCGGGCTCCTCCCGAAATCTCGCAGCGTATCTGGTTGTCGGCCGGAATGGCCTTGATACCCCTCTCGTCCACTATCTCCACAAGTACTTGCCTCAAGTTTGCGTCCAGTCCCTCTTCAAGGACTTTTGCCTTAAGGCTGTGAGCTTTCCGGCTGGTTGTAACGCTGTATTCTGATTCGACCTTGCCCTCGGCCGAGCAGCCCTGGGCCTTGAGCTCGCCTTCGCTGAAGTCCACGTCCCAGCAGATGATGCCGGTCTTCGGGTCATATGGCTTCATCTCGCCGTATTCCTGACCGTTGAGCAGCAGTCTAGCCTGAGGCGAATTGGTGTAGCAGACTACCCTGACCTTTTCGCCCGGCTTGTAGTTCCAGGAGTCCCAGGCCTCGGAGAGAAGCTTGTTGCTGTGTTTGTAAGTGCCTATGTATGTGGTCTTTTCTTCGCTCCAGAGACTTGCCCTGAACCAACCTCTCGGCTTGCGCAGCCCGGCGTAGTCCAGCAGTCCTGTGTAAAGGCCGCGGGACGGCCAGCTGCGGGCTTCGCCCAGATAGTCAAGTCCCGTCCATATGAACTGTCCGAAGATGAAATCCCTGTCCACAACGGCCTTCCAGGCATCGTAGGTGGCGGAGTTTTCGCTTCCGTAGATGATTCTGTCGGGATAGGTCGCGTGGTCGAGGTCGTAGCGGTCTTCTGTATAGTTGTAGCCAACGACGTCAACGGCCTGCGGGTAGGAGGTCTGGTTGGACATCACCACTCCTGCAAGGGCTCCGGTGACGGGACGCGAGCGGTCGACCTTCCTCACGCACTCTGCCAGACGCTGGGCTATCACGCCGATACGCCTTGCATCCGGCGCGTCAGGCTTGTAGCCGCCGAACATAGGCTGGTTGATGGTGGAGCCGTCGAGTATCGGGTGAGAATACGGGTCATTAGGGTAGTCCACCTCGTTGCCTATGCTCCAGAGGAAGATGCACGGATGGTTGCGGTCGCGCCTTACCATATCGGTGACGTCCCTTTCTATCCACTCTTCGAAGAAATCGAAGCTACCCTCATAGCCCGGAATGCCCACATTCCAGCCCTTGAGCCATTTTCTCTTCGGAAACTCCCATTCGTCCGACGCTTCGTCCATCACGAGGAGGCCGAGGCGGTCGCACAGGTCGTAGAGCACGGGCGCCTGGGGGTTGTGGCTGCAGCGGATGGCGTTCACGCCAAGTCGCTTGAGCTCTATAAGACGCCTTTCCCATACTGCCGGAGGCACAGCCGCTCCGAGCACGCCCGCATCGTGGTGGAGGCATACGCCCTTGACCTTGATGGTGCGCGAATTGAGCGCGAAGCCCTTGTCGGCGTCGAAGTCGAGCGTCCTGAAGCCTACGCTGCAACTGCTGCTGTCAATCACGCTTCCGCTCTCGAGCAGCTCGGTGCGGAGGGTGTAGAGGTATGGCGATGCTATGTCCCAGCGCTTGGGGTCCCTGACGCTAAGGCTCAGGCCAAGGGTGTCCCTGCCGACGGGGAGCGCCCCCAGCAGGCTGCTTGCCGATGCGACTTCGCGCCCGAGCTGGTCGCTGAGGCTTGCGCGGAGCTCGAATTCCTGCCCCGGGGCGGCCTTGTGGGTGACTATTTGCGCCTGGACATCGAGGGTCGCGCCGTCCTCCCCTATGTCTGAGGTCCAACCCACGCCCCAGAGGTCGAAGTGGCTGTCTGCGCTCGTTACGAGCCAGACGTCGCGGTAGATGCCGGAGCCGGTGTACCAGCGTGAATCCGCCGAGCGCGAGTGGTCAACCCTGACCGCCAGCACGTTGTCGCCCTCCTTGAGCTTGTCGCTCATATCGTACATAAAGGAAACGTAGCCGTTCGGGCGTTTACCGAGCAGCTCGCCGTTGAGGTACACCTCGCTGCGGTTGTACACACCTTCGAAGTAGATGTAGTGGCGGCTTGAGAGCTCGTCCACGCTGAAATGCTTGCGGTACCAGCCGATGCCGCCGGGCAGGTAGCCCGTGCAGCTGGCGAGTTTGCGGTCCATACGGCCTTCGATCGACCAGTCGTGCGGCAGCTCAAGGGTTCGCCAGGCGCTGTCGTCATAGCCGGGATCGGCCGGGTTTCCCGCATTGGCTGGTTTTCCCGCATTGGCTGGTTTTCCCGCAGCGGCAGGGTTCCCCGCAGCGTCCGCCGCGAGGCTGAATTTCCAATCGGAGTTGAATTTCTGTGCTGTTCCGAAGCCCGGCTGG
>JAEDLO010000018.1 GCA_016295245.1 Bacteroidales bacterium
CCAGCAGACGAGACGGATGCCACGCCCTTTCCCGACGTTAGCCCCGAGGCCCGCCACCACCCGCCGCGGCAACAAAAAGGCCACCGCAGAAGCAAAGCCAACACCACAGAAGGGCCGCAGCAGCAGAAAGGCCTACGCCGCAGATGCGTGGCAGCGAAAAGAGGGGGCGAGGGCCACAGCAACAAAATCGACACAGCAAAGCCACCACCGCAGCAGCAAAGTCATCACCGCCACAGCAGGGCCACGGCGGCAAAAAAATGAGAGGCCGATCGTGTATGGTCGGCCTCTCGAATTTGTGTCGAAAACTGTCGGGTGGGATGGGACTAGTCCTCATCCTGCTCCTGAGCGGCGTAATCAGCGAGGAGCTTGGTCTGAACGTCACCAGGAACCGGCTGATAGTCAGCGAACTTCATCTTGAAGGAAGCTGCGCCTGAAGTCAGGGAGCTCAGAACTGTAGAGTAGCGGTAGAGCTCTGCGAGAGGAACACGGGCCTTGAGAATAGAGAAGCCCTTGTCTGCGCCCATATCGCCGAGGATACCACGACGGTTCTGGATATCGGACATAACTGCACCCTGATACTCTGCAGGGGTCATCACCTCTACATCATAGATAGGCTCGAGGATCTTCGGACCGGCGTTGCGGAAAGCCTCCTTGAAGGCATTGCGGCCGGCGATGATGAACGCGATTTCCTTAGAGTCCACCGGATGCATCTTGCCGTCATATACGAAGACGCGGATGTCGCGGGCATATGAACCGGTCAGAGGGCCTTCGTTCATCTTATCCTTGATACCCTTGAGGATGGCAGGCATAAAGCCGAGGTCGATAGCACCGCCGACAACGCAGTTGTAGAACTCAAGCTTGCCGCCCCATTCGAGCTCGGTAACCTCGGAGGTCTTGACATTGAGCTGGGTTTCCTTGCCGTCAATCTTGAACTTGGTGTTAAGCTCGCCCTCTGCAGGACAAACCAGGAGGTGAACCTCACCGAACTGGCCGGCACCACCGGACTGCTTCTTGTGGCGATACTGGGCGGTAGCAACCTTGGTGATGGTCTCACGGTAAGGAACCTTCGGAGCGAAGAGCTCGACCTCGAGACCGAACTCGTGGTTGAGACGCCACTTGACGATATTGATGTGCTGCTCGCCGTTACCATTGAGGATGGTCTGGCGGAGCTCCTTGGAGTACTCTACGATAACGGTAGGATCCTGGGCTGAAATCTTCTTGAGAGCATCGCCGAGCTTCTGCTCATCCTGCTGAACCTTGGCCTTGATGGCGCAGCGGTACCTTGGATCAGGGTAAACGATCTTGTCGTTCACAACGCCTGAGCCCGGAAGGCTGAGGGTGGTGTTCGAACGGCTGTTCTTGAGCTTCACGGCGCAACCGAGGTCGCCGGCGTGGAGGACATTGACAGGCTCCTTCTTGTTGCCTGCAACGGCGTAGATAGCAGAAAGGCGCTCCTTGTTGCCGGTCTCAGGGTCTTCGAGGTCCATACCTGCGGAAAGGGTACCTCCGGTAACCTTGAAGAAAGATACTTCGCCGACGTGCGGCTCGACGTCATTTTTGTAGATGAACAGGGATGTCGGATCCTCTTCCTTGTTTGAAGGCGCAGGAGCGACGTTCTTGGTGAACTCGAGCAGACGCTTAACGCCGATGTCCTTCTTTGCGGACACGCAGAAGACAGGGTAAGCCTCGCCGGCTACGATACCGCAGTTGAGACCCTTGCGGATTTCATCCTCGGTGAGGGCGCCGACCTCGAAGAACTTCTCCATAAGGCCGTCGTCATACTCTGCGGCGGTCTCGATGAGCTCCTGGCGGAGAACCTCGGCCTGGTCGAGCAGGTCTGCAGGGATGTCAAGGTCTTCGCGGGTGCCGTTGGCATCCTTGAAGTGGTAGTATTTCATTGTGAGGACATCCACGAAGCCGTCGAAGGTTGGGCCCACGTTTACAGGGAACTGGATATAGACAGCCTTGTTGCCGACAGCCTCCTTGATGGAGTTCTGGACCATCTCCCAGTCAGCCTTCTCGGAGTCAAGCTGGTTGACGGCGAGGATCACCGGAAGATTGTGATCGGCGGCAAGACGAAGATAACTGTCGGTACCGACCTCGACGCCCTGCGCTCCGTTGATGACCATAATGCCGGTGTCGCAGACGCTGAAAGCGGAATAAGCTCCGCCAATGAAGTCGTCGGCACCCGGAGTGTCGATGAAGTTGATCTTCTTATCCATAAACTCTGCATAAAGCGGAGTTGCATAAATCGAACGCTGGTTAGTCTTCTCGAGCTCAGCATTGTCAGACATAGTGTTCTTGTCCTCAACTGTGCCACGTCTGTCAATTACTTTGCCCTCGAAGAGCATTGCTTCAGCCAACGTGGTCTTGCCGGATTTTGTAGCTCCGAGAAGTACCACGTTGCGGATGTCTTTGGTTGAATATTCTTTCATTTTGTATTGGTGTTATTAATTTATTTTAAGCGTATCCTCGCAAATCTAATAAAAAACAAATCCATTACCAATACTCAGGTAGAATTTTAAATAATTTTAGTTCTGAAAGCCTCCAAAAGGCCGTCCCCGTCATACCCCAGCTCCTGCTCGATCATTTTTCCAAGCTTGACTTCGTCAAGGGAGTGCATTTTGCATATTGTGCTGAAATCCAGACCGCGATCCCTCCACAGCTGGTCTTCGTCCATAAGACGCTCGAAAGTTTTGTAATCGTTCATAATATAGTGCGGAACATTTGAGCTCCGGCTGAAGCAAAAATGAGCAATAGTTCACCAAAAGACAACTGCCTGGACCAATAAAATACCCTGAAAACTTACATTTTAAGTTTTCCGTGCTAAAAGTTCATTCTAAATGAACATTGTTCAAATCATCGAGACCTTACAAGACTCCGGAATCTCATAGCTTTGCTGACAGAAAGACCACAAATGTTGAAATGAAGGAACGTGACAACATCCACAAGAAGATTGAACAAGCAAGGATTGCGCTCGGTTTGTCGCAAAGAGAAATGGCGGAGAAGCTGGGCGTCGGGAGAACTACGTACCTCAACTATGAAACAGGCAAAACTTCCCTTTTTTCCAAAACCCATCTGCTGATGTCGGACTTTCTGACCATCCCTCCCGAAGAAATGCTCTCCGATGACAAGAAAGAGGATAACCTCCTAAAAGACTATGACGACCAAGCCCGGATTCTCCGGGAAGCCCTTCAGGAAAAAGATGAAAAACTCAGAGAATGCGAGGAGAACCTCCTGAGTGCAACCCGCACGATCAAGGCTCTCAACGAGGAAATCGAAGAGCAGAAAGGGACCATCCGTTCCCTGAACAAGACCAACGAGTACCTCTTGACTCAGCTCAGCAAAAAATAACAACTAAGCGAAAAATAATGACTAACTTTGTGGCAGTATGCCACAAGAAATCCACCTTCTTGATTGCTTGCATCCGGATTTGACAGAAGCCGGCTGCGATGAAGCAGGACGAGGCCCTCTCGCCGGACCCGTCTATGCGGCCGCGGTGATTCTGCCCCGGGGCTTCCACCACCCGCTGCTGAACGACTCCAAAAAGATGAGCGCAAAGTCGCGCGAGCTTCTGCGTCCCATCATCGAAAGGGAGGCGGTAGCCTGGGCGGTAGTGGCGGTGGAGGCGGAGGAAATCGACCGCATCAACATCCTCAACGCTTCGATTGCGGGAATGCAGCGGGCCGTCGGCAAACTGGCGGTGCGCCCCGACTTCCTGCTGATTGACGGCAACCGCTTCCGTCCCTTCGAAGACATACCCTACCGAACCGTAGTGCACGGTGACGCCACTTTCAGCAGCATCGCCGCCGCTTCGGTGCTCGCCAAGACCCACCGGGACGAGAGGATGCGCGAGCTCGCCGCGCAGTACCCCGGTTACGGCTGGGAGAAGAATATGGGCTACCCTACGCCCGAGCACATTCGCGCAATCAAGGAATTGGGCTACACGCCCGAACACCGCCGTTCCTTCCACCCCAAAGAGCTGGAACCCACCCTATTCGGGTGACAGAAGCGCTTGCACGACAACTCACAGTAATACCGCAACATTATGAAGCATTCACGCCTTTTACTTATCACACTCACCGCACTTTCGCTGACCCTTGGCCAGAGCGCCGCCGCCATTGAGGTGAGCGCCCCTGAAGCGCCGTTCAGCTTCGCCCCGCTCCAGATGTACGACTTCCCGCAGAAGGACTTCCCCATCACCCGCTACGGCGCCCGCAAGGGTGACGCTGTCGCCACGATGAAGGCCTTCGAGAAAGCCATGGCCGCCTGCAACAAGGCCGGAGGCGGCAGGGTGGTCGTGCCCGAAGGGGAGTGGCTCACCGGCAAGATCCACTTCCGCAGCAACTGTCAGCTCTTCCTCAGCGAGGGGGCGGTGCTGGTATTCGAGGACAAGCCGGAACTCTACCTGCCTGCAGTGCACAGCTCCTGGGAGGGCACCGAGTGTATGAACTACTCTCCGCTGATCTACGCCTATGAATGTGAAAACGTGGGCATCGCGGGACCGGGCACCATCGCCCCGAAGATGGAGTTCTGGCGCGGCTGGTTCGCAAGGCCTCAGGCTCACATCCAGGCCACCAGGCAGCTCTACGCGATGTGCTCGACAGGCATCCCCGTGGAGCACAGGCATATGGAGGAAGGCGAGGCCAATATGCGCCCGCACCTTATCCAGTTCAACCGCTGCACCAACGTCAACCTCGACGGTTTCAAAATCAGGGAGAGCCCGTTCTGGACCATCCACCTCTACCTCTGCAAGGACGCCTGGGTCCACAATCTTGACGTTTACGCCCACGGACACAACAACGACGGCATCGACATCGAGATGACCAGTCACGCGATAGTCGAGGACTGCGTCTTTGACCAGGGCGACGACGCCGTGGTCATCAAGTCGGGACGCAACCAGGACGCCTGGAGACTTGCCACCCCTACCGAGGACATTGTCATCAGAAGGTGCACCGTCGTCCAGGGCCACTGCCTGCTGGGCATCGGCAGCGAGATGGCCGGCGGCGTGCGCAGAGTGTATATGCACGACTGTCACCTCAGCGACGCGGCTTACCGCCTCTTCTACCTCAAGACCAACCACCGTCGGGGCGGCTTCATCGAGGACATCACGATGGAAAACGTCACGGGCAAGAGCGTCAAGAACGTCTTCGAGATCGACACAGATATCCTCTACCAGTGGAGGGAAATCGTTCCGACCTTCGAGACCGCCATCACCAGGATACGCAACATCCGCCTCATAAACGCAGACTGCGAGCAGGCAGAGGCCATCTACAGAATCAACGGAGACAGCAGGGACCCCGTACAGGGAGTGCTGCTGCGCAACATCCACGTCGGTAAGGTCACCGGATACATCAACGAGTCCGTCTATGCCCGGGACGTGGTCACCGAGAACATAGTCTGGGACAATTTCGAATCCTCGCAGGCCGGCTTCACCCTCAACGGTTTCGCACCTGCAATCTGACATAATTCCCTCGAAAATTCCTACCTTTGAAGAATATGAAGAAATCAATTATCGCGCTCTGCATAGCGCTTTTCCTGATGCCTGCGGCACGGGCCGATGAGGGTATGTGGCTCCTTCCCCTGCTGGAGAAGATGAACGCCGACGCCCTGCGCAACCTGGGTTCAAGGCTGACCCCTGACCAGATCTACAGCATCAATCACTCGTCCATCAAGGATGCTGTCGTCCAGTTCGGCGGCGGCTGCACCGGAGAAATCATCTCCGACCGCGGCCTTCTTGTGACCAACCACCACTGCGGCTACGGCAACATCCAGTCCCTGTCGAGCACCGAGCACAACTACCTCGAGGACGGATTTTTCGCTAAGAGCCTCAAGGAGGAAATCCCCGTGCCGGGCCTGACCGTGAAGTTCCTCCAGAGTATGAAGGACGTGACCGACAAGATCAACAAGGGCGCCGACCGCAAGAAGCTCATAGAGAAAGCACGCAAGGCCAATCCGAACTGCCTTGTCGAAATCGTCAGCTTCTTCAACGAGAACGTCTATTATCTTATAGTATCCAAGGTGTACACCGACGTGCGCTTCGTAGGCGCTCCGCCTGCATCGGCGGGCAAGTTCGGCGGCGACACCGACAACTGGATGTGGCCGCGCCACACCTGCGACTTCTCTATGTTCCGCGTGTACGCGGGCAAGGACAACGAGCCTGCCGATTACTCGCCGGAGAATGTCCCTATGAAGCCGCGCCAGTCCCTCAAGATCTCGCTCAAGGGCGTGCAGGAGGGCGATTTCGCGATGATTATGGGCTACCCGGGACGCACCCAGCGCTACCAGACGGCGTCCCAGCTCGAAGAGATGCTCGCGCTCAATGACATCCGCATCGACGCGCGCACCGTCCGCCAGGATGTGCTCAGGGCAGAGATGAGGGCAAACCCTAAGGTCAACCTCCAGTATGCCAGCAAGTACGCCAGCTCGTCTAACGGCTGGAAGAAGTGGCAGGGTATGAGGGAGGCCTTCGCAAAGCTTGAGGTCATCAAGCGCGAGAACGAGAAGGAAGCGCAGCTCCAGGCCTGGATTGACAGCGACAGAAAGAGGGCCGAAAAGTGGGGAAGTGCCATCGACCAGATCAGCGAAGTCGTCAGCTCGAGGGCGGAGGCATACAAGGCCTACACCCTGCTGAACGAAACCCTCGGACGCATCGAACTCCTGTCTTTCGCAAGGTCAACAAGGGCTCTTCCGTATAAGGACTATGACGCCGAGGTGGACCGCAAGGCCGCAATGGCCCTGACCAGCCACTATCTTGAACGGGTAGAGGGAAAGGACCCGGTGGGTGTCAGCCTGGAAGAAATCGCCGGCATCTTCGAAAAGAGCGTGTTTACTTCGGAAGAGAAGAAGGCCGAGGCGGAAAAGAACGGCTATGAACTGGATAAGGACCCGGCAAGGCTGCTTGCAGACAGGGTTTCTGCAGTGCTTACGGCTTATGTGAGCGAGCTCGACGCCGAGAGCGAGGGTCTGAAGGACGCCACCAGGGCATATGGAGCCGCCCTGCTGGAGTGGAACAAGGACGGCGCCCTCTATCCTGACGCCAATATGACCTGCCGCCTGACCTATGGAACAGTAAAAGGCTACGAGCCTAAGGACGGAGTGGTGTTCAAGCACTACACCACCCTCAAGGGTGTGATGGAAAAGGAGACTCCGGGCGACTACGAGTTCAGAGTTCACCCTCGCCTCAAGGAGATTTACAACAACAGCGACTACGGCCAGTATGCAGACGCCGACGGCAAGCTCGTGACCTGCTTCCTGACCAACCTCGACATCACGGGAGGCAACTCCGGCAGCCCTGTGCTAGACGCTGACGGCAACCTCATCGGTCTTGCCTTCGACGGCAACTGGGAAGCGATGAGCGGTGACGTGATTTTCGAGCCTGAACTTCAGAGATGTATCTGTGTGGATATCCGCTATGTGCTGCTGCTCGTCGACAAGTGGGGCGGAGCCGGCTATCTGCTCAATGAAATGAATATTGTGAAATGATTGAACGCGAAAGAATAATCGAGGCGCTCAAGGAAGTGCGCCATCCGGCGATGCAGGACAGGGACATCGTGGACCTTGGCCTGGTCGCAGACATCGAATGCGGTGAGGACAAGGTCGTCGTCACCCTGGGCTTCCCGAAAAGGAGGGACCCGCTCACGGAGTATCTCGTGGGGGCCACCAGAGCCTCTCTTGTCAGACACCTGCCTTCTTCGGTCAGCACCGAAGTGAAGGCTGTGGTAAAAGAAAACAACAGCGAGAAACCGAAAAAGAAAGGCCTGGACCTGGGCACCGAGCAGCTTGAAAACGTGCGCCATATCGTCGGTATTGCCTCGGGCAAGGGCGGTGTCGGCAAATCCACCGTAGCCGTGAACCTCGCCTGCGCCCTCGCCCGCCTGGGCTACAGGGTCGGTCTTGCGGATGCCGATGTGTACGGCCCGTCCGTGCCGCTGATGACCCGGACCGAAGGGGCCTGCCCCGCCGCCGAGGAGAGGCCAGAAGGCGGAGAGCTCATCATCCCTATCGAGAAGTACGGCGTCAAGTGGATGTCGGTCGGCTACTTCGCCCAGAAGGGCCAGGCCCTCATCTGGCGCGGCCCTATGGCCTGCAACGCCCTCAAGCAGATGATACTCCAGGTGAAGTGGGGCGAGCTGGACTTCCTGCTCATCGATATGCCTCCGGGAACCGGAGACATCCACATCAGCCTCCTGCAGGACATCCCGATGGAGGGGGCGGTCATCGTCACCACCCCGCAGGACGTGGCCCTCGCCGACGTCGAGAAGGGTGCCAATATGTTCCGCAACGAGAGCATAAACCGCCCGATTTTCGGTCTGGTGGAGAATATGGCCTGGTTCACCCCTGAGGAGCACCCTGACGAGAAGTACTACATCTTCGGCAAGGGCGGCGGCGAGAGGATGGCCTCCGAGCTGGGCATAGACGTCCTCGGGCAGATTCCGCTCGTGCAGAGCATACGCGAAAGCGGCGATGCCGGAGAGCCGGCTGCATTGAGTACCCGCCCGGATGCGCTCGCCTTCATCGAACTCGCCCGCAAGCTGGCGGAAAAACTCGGATAGCCCCCTATGGAAGTCAGAGCAAAGAAAGCCCTCGGGCAGCATTTCCTTACGGACCAGAGCATTGCCAGGACCATCGTGGACTCGCTCACAAGGGACAACCCGGTGCGCGACACCCTGGAGGTGGGCCCTGGTATGGGCGTGCTCACCCGCTACCTGCTTGAGCGGGAGGACATAGACCTGAAGCTGGTGGAACTTGACTCCGAGTCAGTAGAGTACCTGCTCACCCACTTTGCAGGGATGCAGGGCAGGCTGTACGAGGCGGATTTCCTCAAACTCGACCTCCACAGCCTCTTTCCGGGGCAGTACAGGGTCATAGGCAACTTCCCCTACAACATCTCCTCGCAGATCTTCTTCAAGATTCTCGACGACAAGGACAGGGTCCCGGAGTGCGTCTGTATGATTCAGAAGGAGGTGGCTGACCGCATAGCCGAGAAGCCCGGCAGCAAAACCTACGGCATACTCAGCGTGTTGCTCCAGGCCTGGTACGACATCGATTACATCATCTCCGTCGGCTCGGGTGCCTTCGCCCCGCCGCCAAAGGTGCAGTCTGCGGTAATCCGCCTGAGGAGGAACGGCCGCAGCGAGCTGGGCTGCGATGAAAAGCTCTTCAAGCAGGTCGTCAAGACCGCCTTCAACCAAAGGCGCAAGACCCTGCGCAACGCCCTCAAGCCCCTGCTCCGCGAAGGTATTGACACGCTCGACCCGGTGTTCGACCTCAGGGCGGAAAAGCTCGGGGTCGAGGACTTTGTGAGACTCACATTATTATTAACCCAATAAGCGCTAATTCTGATGAATGAAATGTATTCTGTAGCCGGGAAGGTGGCCGTAATCAGCGGTGCCGCCGGCGCTCTGGGCGGATCCCTCGCCCGCCACTTCGCCTCCCAAGGCGCAACCGTTGTGGCCCTGGTTCACCGTCCCGAGCAGATTGAACCGGTTGAGCAGGAGCTCAAGGCTCTCGGCTCTGAAAAGGCCGCAGCCTATACCTGCAACGTGATGGACGCCGCCGAAGTGGCCTCCCTCGCAAAGGATATCGTCTCTCGCTACGGCAGGGTTGACATCCTTATCAACGTGGCCGGAGGCAATGTGGCCGGCGCGAACATTATGGACGACCAGAACTTCTGGGATATGAAGATCGAGGACTGGGAGAAGGTTCTGAACCTCAACCTCAACGGCACCGTATATCCTTGCCACGCCTTTGCGAAAGTCTTCGCCGAGCAGAAGCAGGGCTGCATCCTGAACATCTCGTCGATGGCGGCATACGACGCCCTCTCGCGCGTGGCCGGTTACGGCGCAGCCAAGGAAGGCGTATCGAACTTCACACGCTGGCTTGCCCAGGAGATGGCCATCAAGTACTCGGAGAAGATTCGCGTGAACGCCCTCGCCCCGGGTTTTTTCATCGGCAAGCAAAACAGAGCTGCCCTCCTCAACGAGGACGGCAGCTACACTGAAAGGTCAAGGAAAGTCATCGCCAAGACCCCTATGAGACGTTTCGGCGACCTGACTGAACTCAACGGTGCCGCGCAGTTCCTCTGCAGCGACGCCGCCGCCTTCGTCACCGGAGTCATCCTCCCTGTTGACGGCGGCTTCAGTTCATTCAGCGGAGTCTAGACGAGTTTCTTGATAAGAGTCTGTCTATCGCCCGGCAAAAGGTCGATCACAGGGATTTCAATCATCGTATAACAGCCCGGAGCCTGCTTCATTGAAGCGCGGGCAACGTTTACGAGAACCTGTGCGGTCAATGCCGGGTTATTTATTTTCATATTGAACTCGAGGAGCTGGTTGTGGGTCTTGCCCGAAACGCCCTTGCGCACGAGATTGACTCCGTGGCCGACGTCGTTGAGGGCATCCACGCTGTCAACAGCGGTGACGTGAGTCTCGTCGTGGACGAAGTACGGATCGGCCTTGATTGCAGCCTCGACCTTGGCGAAGTCTGCGCCTGGCTCAAGCTCTACATATACCATACGGCGGTGGATGCCGGTGCCGACCGGGATGGTCATCGACAGGGCGTCACGCACACCTTCGATGGCGCGCACTGCAACCGAGTGGCCCATTGAGCGGCCGGGGCCGAAGTTGGTGTAGCTGATGCCCTTCGGGGCGAGGCTTTCCATCAGGGTGCGCACTACAGAGTCGCTGCCCGGATCCCAGCCGGCAGAGATGATGCTGACGGCACCGGCCTGCTTGGCGACAGGGTCGAGCGCGGCCCTCAGATCGACAATCTCCGTATGGATGTCGAAGCTGTCAACCGTATTGATACCCATCTGGAGGTACTTCAGGGCGTTTTCCTTTACCTTGCGTGAAGGGGTGGCGAGGATGGCGACGTCAACCTTGCCGAGTTCGGTGATGTCGGATACCACCTTGTATCCGGCGAGCTCGGGAAAACCATCTGCGCTGGCGTTGCGTCTTACCACGCCTGCAATCTCAAAATCTTCTGAAGCCTCCAGGGCTTCGAGAGTGTAACGGCCGATGTTGCCGTAACCAACAATAGCTGCTCTAATCATAAGCGTAATATATTAATTCTGTGTGTTTTACTACTCGCAGCCGAGTTCTTCCTTCATACTTCTCAGAAGGTCGAAAGCCTGCATAGGTGTCATATTGTTTATGTCCGCGGCCTCAAGCTTGTCGCGCAGGGAGCTGAGCATAGGGTCGTCGAGCTGGAAGAAGGAGAGCTGGACGCTGCCGTCTTCGGCGCTGTTTCTGCTCAGGGCTGCGGCGTTGCGCTCCCGCCGCTCAAGTGCACGCAGGGTCTTCTCCGCCGAGTCTATGACTTCGCGCGGCATTCCGGCGAGCCGTGCCACGTGGATACCGAAGCTGTGGGCGACTCCGCCAGGCTTGAGCTTGCGCAGGAAGATGACGTTGCGCCCCTCCTCCTTGACGGCGATGTGGTAGTTGCGCACGCGCGGGTAGAGCTGCTCGAGGTCGTTGAGCTCGTGGTAGTGGGTGGCGAAGAGGGTCTTGGCCCCCTTGCCGTAAGTGTGGATGTACTCGACCAGGGCGCGGGCTATCGACATACCGTCGTAGGTCGAGGTGCCGCGGCCTATCTCATCCAGAAGCACCAGCGAGCGCGCCGAGAGGTTGTGCATAATCATCGAGGTCTCCAGCATCTCGACCATAAAGGTTGACTCGCCGCGGGAGATGTTGTCGGTCGCTCCGACGCGGGTGAAGATCTTGTCGAAATAAGGGATGCGGGCCGCCGAGGCAGGCACAAAGGAGCCTATCTGGGCCATCAGGGCGATGAGGGCGGTCTGGCGCAGGAGAGCCGACTTTCCGGCCATATTCGGACCGGTGAGGATGATTATCTGGTCGCCCTTGCTGTCCATCGTGATGTCGTTCGGGACGTATTCCTCGCCCGGTTTCATCAGAGTCTCGATGACAGGATGGCGGCCATCGCGAATCTCCAGCAGGCTGCCCTTGTCCACTACGGGACGGCAGTAGCCCCGCTCAATGGCCTGGGTGGCAAAACCCTGGAGGACGTCGAGGGTAGAGATGATGCGGCAGTTTTCCTGGATTTCGCGGATGCGCTTCTGGACGCGGGTGACGAGCGCTGCGTAGATTTCGCTTTCAATCTGGTAGATGGACGCCTCGCTGCCGAGAATCTTCTCTTCGTATTCCTTGAGTTCCGGCGTGATGTAGCGCTCTGCGTTGACCAGGGTCTGCTTTCGCGTCCAGTCGGCAGGCACCTTGTCGCGGTTGCTGTTGCGCACTTCGAAATAGTAGCCGAAGACGTTGTTGTAGCCTATTTTGAGGCTGCTGATGCCGCTGCGCTGGATTTCGGCGTCCTGGAGCTGGCGAAGGTAGTCCTTGCCGCTGCGGGAGATGGCCCTGAGTTCGTCCAGACGAGGGTCCACGCCCGGGGCGATCACGTCACCCTTGCCCGGCTGCGAGGCGGGTTCGGCGCACAGGGTCGAGGCAATGGTGTCGCGCAGGTCTTCGGTGTCACGCAGCCCTGAAATCAGCTTTTCAAGCGCGGCGATTCCGCTGTCGGCGCAGACAGAGCGGATCTGCGGAGTCTGGGAAAGGGACTTGCAGAGCTGCATCATCTCGCGCGGGAGAATCTTGCCGGTGGCGGCACGGGAAATGATGCGCTCGAGATCGCCGGTCTGGGCAATGTGGCCGGAGAGGACTTCGAGGGCTTCCTGATTGTCGTAGAAGAATTGGACTATGTCGTAGCGTTCCTCGATTTTGCGCGGGTCGAGCAGCGGCATCGCCAGGAACTGCCTCAGCAGGCGCGAGCCCATTGCGGAACAGCAGCGGTCGATGGTCTCGAAGAGGCTGACGCCCTCCTTGCCCGCGTTGGACTGGAAGATTTCCAGGTTGCGGAAGGTGAACTTGTCCATCCAGACAAACTTCTCTTCGTCGATGCGCGACAGGGAGCAAATGTTCTTGAGGCCGCTGTGGCAGGTCTGTTCGAGATAGACCACAAGGGCACCGGCGGCCCCGATTGCGAGAGGGAAGCCGTCCACGGCGAAGCCCTTGAGGGACTTGACGTCGAGCTGGGAGCAGAGCTTGTCAACCGCGGCGTCATAGACAAAGGCCCACTCGTCCAGGCTGCTGATGTAGTAGTCGGGGTATTTTTCGCTCACTGTCCTGCGCAGCTCGCGCTGGACCACAAGCTCCTTGGGATTGAAGCTGCTCAGCAGGGTGGTTATATAGTCGATTGTGCCCTGGGCGACTTTGAAGGTGCCCGTGGAAACATCCAGGAAGGCCGCGCCGCACTGCTGGCCGTCGAAGCACAGGCCGGCGAGGAAGTTGTTTTCCTTCTGGTCGAGTATGCCTTCGGAGAAGGCTATGCCGGGAGTGAGGATTTCGGTCACACCCCTTTTGACCAGCTTGTTCTTGACCAGGTTGGGGTCTTCGAGCTGGTCGCAGATGGCTACCTTGTAGCCCGAACGCACCAGCTTCTGGAGATAGACCTCAAGGGCGTGGTGGGGGAAGCCCGCCATCGGGCAGGGTTCCTTGCCGCCATTGGAGCGCTTGGTAAGCACAAGGCCGAGGACCTTGCTGACCAGCACGGCGTCATCCGAGTAGGTTTCGTAAAAGTCTCCCACACGATAGAGCAGCACAGCTTCAGGGTATTGGGCCTTGACGCTGAAATACTGCTTGAGCATCGGGGTATCTTCAGAACTCTTTGCCATAAGGGTTTACTGTTTTTTGAAAGACTTCAGGGCGGCTCCCGCAAGGCAGAGGAGCACTATGAGTATGAGGCTGATGCTGCTGCAGCGCGAGATCAGCTCTCCGTTGCGGTATGAAGGCGGGTCGAAGCGCATCACCAGGCTGTGCTCGCCCTCAGGCACCTGCGCGGCGCGAAGCAGACTCCCTTCGAGCTCTATCGGCAGGGTCTCTTCGCCGCCGTCGAGGCTCAGCGTCCAACCTACAGGGTAGTAAACTTCGCTGAACACCAGCCTTGCCGGCCTGTCGGCGCTGTAGCTGTATCGCAGCTCGTTAGGGGCATAGCTGTCGAGACGCACATAGCCTTCGACCTGCTCGTCTGTAAACCAGGCGTTGCCCCTGGCGTGGGAGTAGCGCAGCGGCGGCAGAGAGCCGTCGATGATGATATAGCGGCAGTTAAGAGCTGCCAGTCCCGGCAGGTAAGGAAGGGCTTCCTCGGCCTCCTGAATGGTGGTGCAGCCGCCTATGGTCTGCGAGAGGGTCTGGATTTCAGAGCTGAGGGTGGACTCTATGAACTCCTGGTAGCGCTGGAGCTTGGCCGGCGAGTAGCCGCCGATGTTTTTATGCCAGTACGAAGGGTGGGAGTCGTTGAAGACGTTGACCGTCAGGTCGAGCACGCGGTACGACGGGTCCTTGTCCTCGAGTATCATTTCATCCACCGGCCTCTTGTTGAACTGGCTCTTGAAGGCGGTCGGGGTGACGAAGTCGTCGTGGTTGAGATAGCGCTTGGCAACCGGGAAGAGGTCAGCTACAAGCAGCAGGCAAACCAGCACCGAAGCAAGGGCGCGGCGAGAAAGGGCGGCTTCCTTGCGGCCTTTCCTGCAGCCCCAGAAGATTACCAGATAGGCAAGGGCGATGAAGATGAGCGAACGCAGGGCGTCCATACGCAGCAGGTAGGCCCTGTCGGCGGCGAGTGCGCTGACGAGGATGTCCGCCATACCGCTGTCGGCCTCGCTCGAGAAACTGCCGGCGATGCCCGGGAACAGGCACACAAGCAGGCAGAAGCCTCCGCAGACGGCAAGCGCAATCCAACCCTTGCGGCGGAAGGCTTCGGCGAAGGCGTTTTCCCTGACTATCTTGTCGAGTATCTTGAAGGCGAGTATCGGCAAGGTGAACTGCAGCACGACCAGCGCCATCGACACCGTCCTGAACTTATTGTAGAGCGGGACGAAGTCGTAGAAGAACTTGGTGAAGGCGAGGAAATGGTTGCCAACTGCGAGCAGCACGGCAAGCAGGCTCACCGTGACTATCCACCACTTGTCCCTGCCGCGGCACAGAATCAGACCGAGCAGGAAGAGGAAGATGGTGACAGCGCCTATGTACATAGGGCCGGCGGTGAACGGCTGAGGGCCCCAATAGAGCGGCAGGTTCTTGCAGACCTCGCGGGCATTACCCTGGCCGGCCTCACGCAGGAGCTCGTAGGTTTCAGAGTGATCCGGGTCGATCGCGCCGCTCGAAGAGCCGCCGTTGAAGTTCGGAATCATCAGGTTCGGCAGCTCCTCCCATCCGTAGGACCAGGCGGTCGCGTAGTCGAGCTTCAGGCCCTTGGAGCCGTCGCCGCCCGTCTTGGCGGTGCTGCCGCCGCGCATCGAATAAGGGGTGTACTCCATTGTCGGCAGGAGCTTGATGGCGTTGGTCGCGATTCCGGCGCAGCCCAGCACGAGCAGCAGGCCCGAAGCGGCAAAGAAGCGGCCGACCATAGACCTCCTGTCCTTGGAAATCAGCAGCCATATCAGCAGGGCAAGGGCGTAGAGCACCAGCATTATCGCCAGATAGTAGGTGATCTGGGGGTGGTTGGCCTTGACCTGAAAGCTTATGGCCAGGCCGAAAAGGGCCGAACCGAGCAGGCCGTAGCCGAGGAACTTCTTGTTATTTAAGACTTTACGGTAGGTCCAGACGAAGGCCGCAAGGGCCCAGGGCAGAAAGGCGATGGCCTGCATCTTGGTATTGTGGCCTACCTGGATGATCTGGAGGTTATAGGCACAGAAGGTCACGGCGAAGGCTCCGCCCATAGCGAGGATGGGGCTGATGCCGAAGACCAGCATCATCAGGTACGCGCCCAGAAGCGAGATGAAAAGGTAAGTGGCGGGACGGCGGCCTACAAGCAGCAGGTCGTAGAGTTTCTGGGTCCAATCCCCCTTGGTCGAAGAGTGGATGGTAGTCGTCGGCATCCCGGAAAACATCGATTCCGTCCAGGCGGTCTGGTCGTCGGGGTGGGCGGAGTTCCACTCCATCATCTCCCGGGACATACCCTGCCAGCCGGAGATGTCGCTCTGGTTGACTATCTTGCCGCTCAGCACCTCGGGCACAAAGCCGTAGGACAGCAGCAGAAACAGCCCCACAGGCAAAAGGGCATAAAGCAGTATCTTCTTTTTCATTTTTCTATCAGGTTTTCAAGCAAGGCGACAAGACGCTCGGTCAGCCCGCTTCTTGTGTATTGGTCAATATTGCCGGAAGGGCGGCAAGGCTTGTCGATGAACTCCATCAGGCGCTCCTTCTCCTCCCAGCCGTACATCACGCCGGAACCGGAGTCACGCAGCACTGTCGCGGCGGCACCGTCCTCGTCGCCTATGCCCAGCACAGGCCGGCCGGAGGCGAGGTATTCGAAAATTTTGCCGGGCAGCACCTTGGCGTATTCAGGCTCGCGGCGCAGCGGCAGGATGAGGATGGAGGCCCTGCGCTGCTCCTGAACCACCTGCTCGTGGGGCAGGTAGCCAAGATCAACCAGATTCTCTCCCAGCCCGCAGGCCCGGATTGAGTCGGTGACCTCGCGGTCTGTCTTGCCGCAGAGGCGGATACGAAGCCGCGAAGCGAAGAGGGCATCACTGCGACAGCGCTCCGAGAGGGCTTCCCAAAGCTTGAGAGGATTGCCGTCAGCAGCGAAGAGCCCCGTGTGGACTATGGTCAGAAGGGACTCGTCGGGGCTTTCTTGAGCTCCGCGCGGAGGGAAATCGTCGGGGTCGAAGCCGTTGGTGATGAGATGGACGGGAGTGGAGGTCGCAGCGGCGAAGTCATCGCGCACGGGTGGAGAAACGGCAATCACGGCGTCGGCCTCGTCAAGCACACTCTGCTCGAGCGCCCTGTGGCGTCTGTCCGCCAGAGCGCTGAGGCTCAGGTGTTTGTAATAAAACATCTTGGTCCACGGGTCGCGGAAATCAGCCACCCATTTCAGTCCCAGGCTCCTCTTGAGTCCCAGGCCGATAAGGTGCATCGATTGCGGAGGTCCGGTGGTCACTACCGCATCGACAGGGTGCTCGCGCAGGTACTTCTTGAGGTAGCGCAACGACGGCCTCACCCAGCTCACACGCGGGTCCGGGATGAAAAGATTGCCGCGCAGCCAGCGTGCAAGGCGGGCTTTCAGAGAGTTGCCGCGCGAGTTCAGGGGATTGACCTCCTGCTGAGATCCTTTCTTGCCGAAGAGTTTGCGGTACAGGTCGTAAGGCTCGCTTATAGGGGTGCGCAGGATTTCCGTCCCGGCGGGAATGTCCTTGAGCAGGCTCTCATCGTAGGCCAGGCGCTCCGGATTGAGAGGGGTATATATGACCGGCTGCCAGCCCAGCTGGGGCAGGTACTTGGCGAATTTCACCCAGCGCTGCACCCCTGAACCTCCGGTTGGAGGCCAGTAGTAACTGATTATCAGCAGTCGTTTCATCTGTTTCATAAACTCAAATGTACTGATTTTTTATCAAGAGCCGATGAAATTGGTGACGAAGATCATCACCATTCCTACAGGCGCCACATATTTGAGAAGGAAATAGAAAGTCCCGAAGACGGCATCGTTGAACTTGAATTTGCCGCCGTTGCTGAACTCGTCGCGCACATCCCCTTTCTTCATCTTCCAGCCTGCGAAGAGCACGAAAAGCAGGGCTCCGAACATCATCAGGAAGTTGGAGGTGAGGGTGTCGCAGAAGTTGAAGATGGTAAGGCCGAAAAGCTTCACGCCCGAAAGTGCGCCGAAGGACAGGGAGCAGAGTGCGCCCAGGGCCCAGATGCCCGCAAAGAGCAGCCAGACCGCCTTCTTGCGACCGACGCCCTTCTCCTCGACAAGGTAAGCCACGCCCACCTCATACATCGAGATGGCAGAGGTCAGGGCGGCGACGCAGATGGTCACGAAAAACAGCACGGCGACCACCGAACTGAGTATCGGAGTGGCTTCGCCCATACTTGAAAAGATGAAAGGCAGGGTCTCGAAAATGAGCCCCGGACCGGCTCCGGGCTCGATTCCGGCGGCGAAGACGGCAGGCATAATCGCAAAGCCTGCAATCAGGGCGAAGAGCAGGTCAAAGACCGTGGTGCCCAGACCGGACATCAGTATGTTCTCCCGCTTGCCGATATAGGACGAATAGGTCAGCACCGTACCCACTCCCAGCGAGAGCGAAAAGAAGCTCTGCCCCACAGCGTAGGATACGGTCGAAGGTGTAATCTTCGAGAAATCCGGTTTCACCAGATACTCCACGCCTCGCATCGCCCCGGGAAGGGTCAGGGAATAAATCATTATCGCGAGAATCAGGACGAAAAGCAGAGGGATGGTCAGCTTGTTGAAGCGCTCGATTCCAGACTTCACTCCTGCGGAAACCACAAGTGCGCAGGCCAGAAGGAAGACTGTCTGGAAGATTATCGGCTTGAGTGGGGAACTGATGGCCCCGGCAAACTCGGCCGAAAGCAGGGAGGCGTCCTTGTTGAGGAAGGAACCCGTCAGGGAGCGAAGAAGATAATCTATCGACCAGCCGCCGACCACGCTGTAGTAGGAAAGGATGATGAGCGGGGAAATCACGGTCAGCAGGCCGAGGTAGTGCCACTTGCTGCCCGGAGCCAGGCTGCGCATCGCACCAAAGGTATTTGAGTGGGACCTGCGACCGATGACGGTCTCGGACATCATTATCGGAAGCGACAGCAGAAGGCTGGCTAGAAGGTAGATGACTATGAAGGCCGCACCGCCGTGCTCCCCCACCATATAGGGAAAGCGCCAGATGTTGCCCAGACCTATGGCCGATCCGGCAAGGGCCATTATGGCCACGGTATTACTTCCGAAATTCTCTCTGTTCTGCATCGTTTAGAGTATGAAGTTGGAGATGAAAATGAGCACGACCGCAGGCGGAGCGACCCATCTGATAAGAAAATACACTACAGGGAAAAGAGTCCCGCTGCCCTTGAGGCTGCCGGAGTTGGTAAGTTCGTCGCGCACGTCTTCCTTTTTCATCACGAAGCCCACGAAGACAACGGCCAGCAGAGCCATCAGCAGCAACAGGATGTTGGAGGCGAGGTAGTCGAAGCCGTCGAACACCCGTCCGTCAAGGGCGCAGAGCACTCCCGCCCCACCGCAGAGGAAGAAGAGCAGGAAGCCGGCGTGCCAGCGCTTCATCGAGAACTTCTCAACAAGGAAGGCCACACCCACCTCAAGAAGGGAGATGCAGGAGGTCATCGCCGCAACCACGACCGCAAGGAAGAAGATTGCCGCCACAATCGAGCTGATCACAGGGGCGCCCTGGCCCATCTGCGAGAAGACATAAGGCACGCTGCGGAAAATCAGGCCGGGACCCGCGCCGGGCTCTATTCCCGCCGCGAAGACAGCAGGCATTATGGCGAAGCCGGCAAGAATGGCGAAAAGCAGGTCGGAGACCGCAGTGCCCGCGCTGGAGGCGAGGATATTCTCGCGCGAGGACACATAGGAGCCGTAGGTGATGATGGCGCCCATACCCAGGGACAGGGAGTAGAAGCTCTGGCCCATAGCGTAGGCGAAGGTACTCGGCGTCAGGGCGGAGAAATCCGGCTTCACCAGATAGCGGACACCCGCGAGCGCACCGGGCAGGCTGATGGAATAGACGGCAATCACCACTATAAGCACAAACAGGGCAGGGAGGGTTATCTTGCTGAAGCGCTCGATACCCGACTTCACGCCCGAAGAGACCACCAGCGTGCAGAAGAGCAGGAAGAGCAGGTGCATCAGCACCGGCTCCGCGCCGTTCGTGACAAAGCTGTCAAACACGGCACTGACCTGCGAAGGCTCGGTGTGGACGAAGGTCATCGCCGCCGACTTGTACAGATAATCTATCGACCAGCCGCCGATGACGCTGTAGTACGAAGCGATGATAAGAGGGATGGCGATGGGCAGAAAGCCCACGATTTTCCAGAAACGCTTGCCCGAAGACAGCTTCCAGAAGGCTGTGAGGGCATTGCTGCGGCTGCGCCTTCCTATCACCACCTCCGAAACGAAGACGGGCAGGGAGATGAGCAGGGTCGCGGCAACATAGATGATGATGAACACGGAACCGCCGTGCTCCCCCACCATATAGGGAAAACGCCAGATGTTGCCCAGACCTATGGCCGAACCGGCCATTGCCAGGATGACAGCCATACGGCTGCCGAAATTTTCTCTTTTCGCGGACATACTGCCAACCAACTTATTTTCTCGAATACACTACAAACTCATATTCCAGGCCGCTCTCTTCGTCCCTTTTGGTTTCGCTGCAGGACTCTTCCTTCCATACGGCGGGGTCAACGGGCGGGAAGAAGGCGTCCGCGTCAGGGACAAGCGTATGGACGCGTGTGAGGTAGAGCTTGTCAACCTCGCCTATCAGCTGGGCATAGAGCTTGGCTCCGCCGAGGACAAAGCAGCGCTCGGCGGGCTCTGCCGCGAGGAAGGCCTGCTGGGGCGAAGAGACGGCGCAGACCGTCTCCGGCAGGCCGGGACGGCTGGTGAGCACTATGTTCTTGCGGCCGGGGAGCGGCCTGCCGATGGACTCATAGGTCGTGCGTCCCATAATCACGGGGCAGCCCGTGGTCTGGCGGCGGAAATATTTCAGGTCCTCTGAAATATGCCAGGGGAGCTCCCCCTTCACGCCGATGGCCAGATTGTCGGCGACGGCCACTATCATACACTTTTCCATACTAAACGGCTACCGGCGCCTTGATGGCCGGATACGGGTCATAATCTTCAAGGGTAAAGTCTTCGTACTTGAAGTCGAAGACACTCTTCACCTCCGGATTGAGCCTCATCTTCGGAAGGCTGCGCGGAGTGCGGCCGAGCTGCTCCCTCACCTGGTCGAAGTGGTTGAGGTAGATGTGGGTGTCGCCGGTGGTGTGGATGAACTCGCCCGGCTCCAGGCCGCAGCACTGCGCTATCATCATCGTCAGAAGGGCGTAGGAGGCGATATTGAAAGGCACGCCGAGGAAGCAGTCCGCGCTGCGCTGGTAAAGCTGGCAGGACAGGCGGCCTTCGGCGACATAGAATTGGAAGAGGCAGTGGCACGGCGGCAGGGCCATCTTGTCCACTTCGCCGGGATTCCAGGCGCAGACGAGCATACGGCGCGAGTCGGGATTGCGTCTGATGGTTTCGATCACGTCGGAGAGCTGATCGATGCTGCGCCCGTCAGGGGCGGGGTAGCTGCGCCACTGGTGGCCGTACACCGGCCCGAGGTCGCCGTTTTCATCGGCCCACTCGTCCCAGATAGTCACCTTGTGGTCCTGGAGATACTTTACGTTGGTGTCTCCGCTGATGAACCAGAGAAGCTCGTAGATAATCGACTTGAGATGCACCTTCTTGGTGGTCAGAAGGGGGAAGCCCTCCGAGAGGTCAAAGCGCATCTGATGGCCGAAGATGCTCTTGGTCCCGACGCCGGTACGGTCCGTCTTGACCACACCTTCGGCCATTATCTTTTCGAGAAGATCCAGATACTGCTTCATATCCCTATTTCACGCCGAATGAGTAGATGATGGCCTCGTGGAAGGTCTTGCCCGGCTCAAGGATGGTTGTAGGATACATCGGCTGGTTAGGGCTGTCAGGGAAGTGCTGGCACTCCAGGGCGACACCGCAGTAGTCGTGGTACTTACGGTTCTTCTTGCCCGCAGGGCAGCCTTCGAGCCAGTTGCCGGTATAGACCTGGATGCCCGGCTGGGTGGTGAAGACGTGGAGCACGCGACCCGAGTGGCGTGAATAGAGCTCAGCCGCCTCCTGGAGCTGGCCTGGAACGTAGCCGTCGATGCACCAGCCGGTGAACTTGCCCACCAGGCCCGCTGCCAGAACCGCCGCCGTGGAGATCACGTCATTGCGGCTGTCCGCCGCCGTGGCCTCCAGGGTGGAGGAATCGATTTTCTTTCCAAGGGTCCGGCAGAAGGACGCCATCCAGAGCTTCACCAGAATGGATGCGACCAGGATGCCCGCCGT
>JAEDLO010000019.1 GCA_016295245.1 Bacteroidales bacterium
GCACCTCGTCGGTCTCCTTCATATCCATCTTGGTACCGAGGGTAACGGTTGCAAGGCTCTGGGTCTCACCACGGGTGAAGATTGCAGAACCGTGTGCGCAAGGCAGGTAGTCAACCTCGCACCAGATTGGGCGCACCTGGTCGCATACGCGGCCGTCGAGGCGGATACCCTCGTCGAGAATCATATTGCGCATAGCCTCCTTCTCCACAGCGTGGTAGTAGCGGCCTACAAGAGCAATCTTCTGGTCATATTCAGCCTGCTCCTCAGCGTTCTGAGGCTCAGGGATGGTAGCGATGAACTCCTCCTTGATGGCCTCAAAGCCATCCTCACGCTCGTGCTTAGGCTTTGCAGACTTTGCAAGGGCGTAGCACTTGTCGTAGCAGAAGTCCTCAACTTCCTTCTTGAGCTGCTCGTCTTCCACGTCGTGAGGATAGTCGCGCTTGTTGACGTCGGTTCCGAGCTCGTGCATAAGTTCCTTCTGGACGCGGCAGTGCTTCTTGATCTCCTCGTGAGCGAACTTGATAGCCTCGAGCATATCGTGCTCGGTAACCTCGTTCATCTCACCTTCAACCATCATAATGTTCTCCTCGGTGGCGGCAACCATAAGCTCGAGGTCCGAATCCTTCATCTGTGAGAAGGTCGGGTTGATTACGAATTCACCATTGATGCGGCTTACGCGAACCTCTGAAATAGGGCCTCCGAACGGAAGGTCTGAGGTTGCCAGGGCGCAAGATGCTGCGAGTCCTGCAAGGGCGTCAGGCTGGATATCCTTCTCTGCTGAGATAAGGGTTACGTTGACGAATACTTCAAGGTGGAAATCATCCGGCCAGAGAGGGCGGATAGGGCGGTCAATCAGACGTGAGATCAGAATCTCGTAATCGGAAGACTTGCCTTCCCTTTTCATAAAGCCGCCCGGGAAACGGCCGGCTGAGTAGAATTTTTCCTTATAGTCTACGGTCAGGGGCATGAAGTCAGTGCCCTCTTTTACTTCTTTTGCCGCTGTCACAGTGGCGAGGAGCATTGTGCCTCCCATCTTGACTACGGCCGATCCGGCTGCCTGCTTGGCGAGTTTGCCGGTCTCGATTTCGATCACGCGGCCATCCGCGAGTTCAATTCTTTTGTTAATTACGTTCATTATTGTTTTCCTTTACGTCTTTCTCCGAAAAAAGGGATGGCTCCACCCGGGAACCATCCCTCATCTTTCCTATCGTAGATTATCGACGGAGACCGAGCTCCTTGACGATATTTCTGTATCTCTCGATGTCAACTTCCTGGAGGTAGTCCAGAATCTGACGTCTCTTACCTACGAGGCGGAGAAGTGAACGACGGGTAACCACGTCCTTCTTGTTCTTCTTCACGTGTTCGGTAAGGTGAGCGATACGGTAGGAAAATAAAGCAACCTGACTCTCTGGTGAACCGGTGTCCTTATTAGACTTTCCGTACTTCGCGAAAATCTCCTGCTTCTTCTCTGGCATTAAATATTCAGCCATTTCAGCAAAAAAGTTTAAAAGTTTATAAAAATGTTACTATGCTTCTTCCTTCCGGAAAAAGCGTGCAAATTTAGTTACAATACTATTAAAATGCAAGCATTCAGGCTTAAATTCTTTCAATCTCCGGCAGGCCCTTGCTCTTGAGCAACAGATTGTAGCGGTCAAGCGCTTCAGAAACGCAATCCTTCCACGAACGTACTATGGTTTTGGAGGCTTCCAACCCGGCATCGCGCACTCTCTGAGGGTCGGCGCAAAGGTTCCTGAGCAGGGCGGCCATACTGTCGGCGTCCGGCTCCACAAGGAAGCCGTTGCGGCCGTCATCGATAATGGTGGAAGCGGTCGCTCCGCGAGCCATCACGGCAGGCGTATGGAGGGCGGCGGCTTCGCGCACCACCAGCGGCGCGTTGTCGTACAGCGACGGGAAGAGGAAGAGATTGGCAGCGGCGTAATATTGCTTGATTGCCTCCCTGTCCGTAAGCGGACCGACGAAAGTCACCTTCGGGTCAAGGCCATAGGAGTGTACGAGCTGCATCATCTCCTCCCTGGCATAGCCCGTCCCTACGAAGTACATACGGAAAGGACAGTCGGCAAGCCTGGAGAGGGAATCGATTATCAGGCGGGTATTCTTCTCCCAGATATGCTGGCCGACGAAAAGCATCACAAACTCATCAGGAGCTATTCCAAGAGCCTTCCTTGCATCCTCGAAATAGCTCTCCGGATAGTCTGCGACCAGATCCGAGCCGTTGTCCATCACCTCAACCTCACCCTTGAAGCCATAGTCGCGGATAACATCTATCACGGACTGTTGCGGCACCCAGACAAGGTCCGCCTGGGCGTAGAAGTCCATAATTATCTTCACTGCAAGGTCAGCAGCCTTGTCCGGCATCACCCGGACGAAGTCGTCGCGATACTTGGAGTGGAAAGTGGCCACCAGGGGCGCACCCGTAAGCTTCTTGAGCATCAGCGCAGCGTGACCTGAGGGGAAGGGACAGTGGGCGTGGAGTATCTTGAAACCCACCTTTGAAATCCTGTGAAGGAAGGCCGGGTCGATTTCAGGCACCCCGGTTACATAAGGATGACGTTTGGGCACGGGCATCGAATGATAGCTGATGACCTCATAGTCCAGGTGGCTGTAATCCACACCCGGAACCGTTGGGGTAATGACCTTCACTCCCCCGGCCATCTTCTGCATCCACTCCGCATAGTTCTCCACGCAGACGGACACGCCGTCCATTACGGGAGGGAAACAATCACAGAACAGGCCTACATTGGCCAGTTCCTTGGAAAAAAGAAGGTCAGCCATTGATGCAAGGACAATTGATTACTCCAGTAAAATACAGGACGGCAACTATCGCAGCAATTACAAGTATTGCGATAAGCCACTTCAGAATGCACGGCATCGACTTCTTGCGGTATGGATCCGAAATGCGCAACTTTGGATACTTGGCAACGCTGGTCAGGGTGCTGCCGAACATAATGTTGACAAGCACGACAGAGTTGACTGCCCAGCCGTTTGCATTGAGCACCGGTCCGAGATTGCGCTTGCGGAGTTTCTGCCAGGCAAGGAACATCGACGGCCCTGAGATGAACACAATCATCACGGCAAGTATGATGAAGACATTGTACCACGGATTGACTATCTTGGCGAGGGCGGTGGTCAGGTAAGCCACTGCCATACCGATGGCGGCGAAAATACCTGCAAACTTGGCGATGTCGAACGGAGCCTGCTTCGGAGCCTCCGGTGCCTTGCCGTCGGCAGGCGTAAGATTCACATTGTTTGCCTTGTTGCTCATATCGCCCAGGACCTTGCTCTCCTTTTCGGAAGCGCTTTTGTTGATGCGCTCCGTGAGGGTGTTGGCGAACTTCTCGTACGGGCTCCAGAAAGCCTGCTTGATGCTGATCGGATTGTCCACAACCTTGGTCACGACGGCATCCCAGTCAGCTCCGCTGCGGTCATAGAACACGCCGTTGAGTCCCGGACGAAGGTTCTTGGTGCTGCCGTCCGTCATCACGGCAACGATGTTCATAGTCTTGCCCTGGGTGCGCGAAGTGCAGGCGCAGTAGATGAGGAACATCCCGCTAAGCTTGGCCATATCGGCGTGCTTGCCCATATCGGCAACCTTGATGCAGAGCTCGCAGCAGCGCTGGTCGATGAACAGGCGGCCGGCCTCGAAGATGGCGCGCGAACCCTCGCGGCGGCCATAGAAGTCGCTAAGCACCACATAATTGCGCAGCACGGCGGCGAAATCGCGATAAAGGTAAAGGAGCTTGCACACCTCGTCGATGGCATTTGACTCCGCCTCTAGCGCCTTGTCGGCGGCAATCAGCTCTGCGAGCGCAGCCTTGGCGTCGGAGTTCAGGATAGCGCAAACGTCGTCATAGCCGAGGGCCTCGACCTGAGCGCCCTTCTTCGAAGCGGTCCAGGCTGTGTAGGCGGCAAACTTGGCGAGAACTGCCTCCCATTGGGCCTCGCTGATGGCCTCGGCGTCAGGGTATTCCTTGTCGAGCACAAGCGAGCGCAGGAGGGCAAAGGCAGGCTGCCAGGCAGGATTGATGCCATCAAAGCGCAGAAGCGCGTCAGCTGAAGGCCTTGCGAGCGGATACTCGGCAATCTCCGCGCTGCAGGCTGCAAGATTCTTCGAGGCGATAGCCCCGAGAGCATCGGCAGACAGGTCGAGCGTGGCGGTGACGGCAGGATCGAAGGCTATGAGCTTGCAGCGCATAAAATAATCGGCAATCTTGTCCTTGAGGGCAAGGCAGGCGTCAAGCGCTGCGGCAGTTTCGTCCCCGAACGGGAAAATGGCGGCCTTGTCGGCAAGGGAAGCGTCTATCCAGGCTTTGTAGTCCGCGCAGGCGGCAAAGAAAGCCTCGAGCTGGGCCTCGCCGATGCCGGCTTCACCCGAGCGGTCAGAGAGCGAGCCGACGGAAGCTATAATTTTGGCCAGCAAGGCCTTAAGCTCTTCAGTTTCGCAGGAAAGGGCTGTGATCACGCCGTCACCGTTGAGTTTGGTGCCGGAAAAGATTGCGACCGTGTCGGCAGCCTCAGCGAGGCTGATCTCCTCCTTGTCAAGCTTGAGGTTGGCAAGGATTCTGCGGGCTGAATCCAGCAGGCGCCTTCCCGTCTCAGAGCTCTCGTCGAGCCTTGAAAGCGGGAGAGTGTCCGATCCCAGGAGTATCGAGTCCCTGTCCTTGAGGGCCGAGCAGAGCCACTGTGCGGCGGCAACTATTTCATCCACGCGGATGCGACCGTCGTGATCGCTGTCCAGCAGGTCAAGAGTCTTGCGGTCGAACTCCAGCCCTTCAACAGGGCAGCTGAGCACTGTCCAAAGCTTGCGGTCAAGCTCTCCGAGGTGGGCAATATCCTCCCCCGACTCTATTTTCACCCTTACAACTCCTCCTATGGAACTGTATTTCCATTCATAATTCTTGGTAGTAGCCATAAATCCTGTTCGTTTTTTTAGAATTCTGACAAATTTAGTATTAATTTTGCACTCGTCAAAAAATGGGAAATATGTCAATAATAAGTTCTATATCTCAATATATCAAAGGGATAGTCAATATGTCCGAGGACTTGGACGTGGAAGCGGCCAGCGAAAGCATCAAAAAGAACATACACTTCCGTGGGGCCAACGTCTTCATTCTCGCCTGCGCGATAATCATCGCATCGGTGGGACTCAACCTCAATTCCATCCCGGTAATCATCGGCGCGATGCTCATCTCCCCTCTGATGGGACCTATCCTCGGTTTCGGTATGGGTCTGGGCACCAACGATATGAAGCTGGTGAAGCAGGCGCTCACCAACTTCTTCGTGATGGTAGGCATCAGTATCATCGCCTCTACGCTCTACTTTCTGATTTCCCCGCTGAGACTGGGCAACCAGAGCGAGCTGCTCGCAAGGACCAACCCGACCATTTATGACGTGATGATAGCCCTGTTCGGCGGCCTCGCCGGCATCCTGGAAACCAGCAGAAAGGACAAGGGCACAGTGCTCTCGGGCGTGGCAATCGCAACCGCCCTGATGCCTCCTCTGTGCACCGTAGGCTACGGACTCGCCCACCTCTACTGGTCATACGTTTTCGGAGCGCTCTACCTCTTCTTCATCAACAGCATCTTCATCGCCCTGGCCACCTTCCTGGCAGTCAAGTACCTTGGCTTCAAGAGCGCAACGATTGAGGACCCCAAGACCAAGAAGAGAGCTACCCGTTCGATAGTAGCCATCCTGATCATCGTCCTCGTACCAAGCATACTCTCAGCCGTCCAGATCATCAAGGAAGAGAACTTCAAGCGAAACGTTGACCGCCTTGTCAGGGACAACAAGACCGTGGGAAAGAGCTACATCTACGACTACAAGACCAACGAGACCGCCAAACCTGCGACCATCGAGCTCTTTATGGCCGGAGAAGTGCTAAGCAAGGAGAACCGCGAACGCATCTGGGCTGAAGCCGAAAGCTACGGCATCACCCGCAACCAGATTGTATTCCGCGAGGAAGCCGCCTCGCAGAACATCCGCTTCAACGAATCCGAGTTCGTAAAGGATATCTTAAACGACACCGAAGCAAAGATAAATACCCTCAACAGCACTGTTGACAGCCTTAACCTTGAGCTGGACATCTTCAAGAGCGACATTATCCCGTCCGAGTCCATAGCCAGGGAGATATGCGCCCAGTACGACAACATCACGGATGTAATCCTTGCAAGGGGTGACCACAACGAGATAGCTTCCTCAACAACCACCCGCACGCTCATCGCCATCATCCGCACCGATGGCGACTTCAGCGCTGAAGAAGAAAAGAAACTCAGCCAGTGGCTGGGAGTAAGGCTCGGTGACAGCGAAGTCAAGGTAATCATCGAAAAACCAAGCAAAAAGAAATGAACAAACACTCTTTTTCCGCCCGGCTCAGTTTCAAAACCGTCCTGATGGGATCGGTCCTGTTTACAATCACCCTGATTGTGATCGCCATTGTCGGCGGGATAATAATGAGAAACCGCTCGATTCAGTACTCAGACCAGTGCCTGCGCTCTTCCGTGCTTGAAGCCCAGTCCACCATCAACATCATAGAGCACACCACCGACGGCATCGCCCACACCGCCCAGGAGTTCTTCCAGAGCGACATTGCGATTGACACGGCAAGATACTACAACCTGCTTGAGACCATCGTCGAAAGCTCTCCTTTCATCCTGGGCTGCGGCTTCTATTTCGAGCCATACCGCTACGACAAGGACGAGTACTACACCGGTATCTACGCAAGCCGCGACAAATTCACCGGGGATATTGTCTATGAGTTCGATGACGACGAGGCCTGCGCCGAAGACGGCTGGGACTACTTCTCACTTGACTGGTATTCAAAGGCAAAGCAGGAGATGACCGCCCGTTGGACTCCGCCTGCGCTGGAAAATATGACCACCTACTACCAGCTGATGACGACCTACACCTTCCCTCTCCGCGACAAGGATGGAAAGATGATAGGCGTGCTGGCCACCGACCTGGCTCTGGACTGGCTCGAGCAGCAGCTCAACAGGATAAAGCCCTACGAACACGCAAACGTGGTCCTCGCCGACCAGGATTTCAAGTTCATCTGCAATCCGATGGCCGAAGACCCGTTCAGCGGCACTATGCTTGACACCCAATTCATCCCGGGAGTCAAGAAAATGCTCAAGGCCGAAGACATCCCTCAAAGCGGAAGCTTGTCCGTCAGGGACGGCCTGCACTACTCGTTCATAGTGTTCAGTATGATGGAAAACGGCTGGAGGATGGCCATCGCTACACCTTACGGCGACGCCTTCGCCGATTTGTTCAGGCTGTGGCTGATAATCTTCTCGCTCACTATCGTCTCCCTGCTCGTTCTCTACTACCTCAGCAGAAAGATTATCTTCGACGAGTCAAAGCCGATAAAGGAGTTCGCCATTGCGGCGTCCAAGATTACTGACGGCCGCTTCGACATACCTATCCCTGAAGTCAAGACCAAGGACGAGATGATGGAGCTGGGCAATGCCCTGACCTATATGCAGGATTCCGTGACACGCTACATCGCCGAGCTCAAGACCACCACTGCTGAGAAGGAAAGGCTTGCAAGCGAACTCGACGTGGCCCGCAAGATTCAGGCGCAGATGCTTTCGACCGACTTCCCTCAGCTCGAGGGATGCGGCATCTGGGCGAGCAGCGTGCCTGCACGCGAGGTCGGCGGCGACCTCTACGACTTCTTCGTAAAGGACAAGAACCTCTACTTCATCATAGGTGACGTTTCCGGAAAGGGCGTGCCTGCAGCCTTGCTTATGGCCATCACCATCGCGGCCTTCCGCTCTTCCTGCAAGAAGGAGCAGGATGTGTCAGAGCTTGTTTCCATCATCAACGACACCTTCTGCGAGAGCAACGAGGATATGATGTTCGTCACCCTTATTGCCGGCAAGCTCAATATGGAGACTGGCGAGGTTGACTTCTGCAATGGAGGCCATAACCCGATGGTGCTCGTAAAGGCGGACGGCAAGGCCGAATTTGTCGGCGCCAAGCCGAACATCGCCTGCGGCGTATTCGGCGGCTTCAACTTCCAGGGCCAGACCCTCAAGTTGAACAAGGGCGAGAGGCTTATCCTCTACACCGACGGCGTTACCGAAGCCGAAAGAGGCGACAAGCAGCAGTTCAGCGAGCCACGACTCATCGAATGGGCAAGCACCCACCACGAGGGCAGCGACAGGCAGATACTCGAAGGCCTCACGGGCGCAGTCACCGAATTCATCGAAGGCAACGAGCCTAACGATGATGTGACTATGCTTACGATTTCTTACTGAAATTCATAAAGATAGCATTCTGGCCATACATATAGTTGTAGGTCAGATCCTTACAGAGCACATTCACAAGACGCAGGGACAGCGTTTCATCCTCAAGGTTCATATCTGAACCGTCCGGAGCATCAAAACTTCTGACAGGATTGAAAGGTTTCCCTGCGTCTTTTATGCTTACCTTGACATTCTCGTCCTCCTCAACGATAGAAATGTCGAAGAAATAACCGTCTCCCTTATCGATGTTTTTCTTGACAAGGCTCATAGCCAGCTCCTCGCAGCAGAGATTGATGCTTCCCCTGAGCGCCTCCGGGACGGTAGTGCCATTGAGGTACTTGGTTATGTCAAGCAGAGCCGCATCAAGACCTTCATAGGTGTAAGGGACTGACTCATAGAAAGCCTCTGATCCTTTGTTGTCCGGAATGAGAAAATAGCCCCTGCACTCCGGATGGCGCATGCGCACCGGGATGGAAGCGCCCAAATCCAGGAAAACGAAGGCGAAGCCGGCAACGGTAAGACCCAGGAACATAAATTCCGGTTTGAATAAGGCCAAAAGAGCAAACGAGCCTATGGTCAGGGTGACAAAGCCGAGAAACAGCGCTGAAGACATAGCCCTCCTTTCCAGGGTCTGGGTCAGATAGGCCTTAATCACGCACACTGAATACGGGATGGAGAACAGGACTATTATCCTCAGCCATTTGTTGCTGAGCAGAGGATTCTCCAGGCTGTTCTCGCCGAAAAGGGCGAAGGCAAGTTCAGGGAAAGCAACAACAAGCGCCACCACAGGGCCAACGGTAAGCAAGGTTGCAAGCAGGCACTTTTTCACCAGTACCTTCAGTCCGTCCATCTCGCCGAAACCCACCAGCATACTGCCCATAGTGACCAGCACCGTTCCGCCGATGCAGTCAAGGAACATAAACACTATGGTGAGCACCTGGTAAGCCACACCCCAGACAAATAGGGCCTCGGTTCCGAGCTTGTTGAGCACAAGGTAATTGGCTACAAGGGAGATGAAGGCAAGGTTGAGATTAGGGATGCAGTAAGAGACTCCGGACTGGATATTTTCCTTGCCCAGAGCGACCCACTCTCTTTTGCCCTTCGGAAGTTGGAAGCGGAAGATGCTCTTTTCCTGGTAGAGGAAGAGAATGATCAGACCTATCTGTATGAGATAGCCGGCAAGGTCTGCCCAGGCAACTGCAGCGGTACCCAGGTCGGTGAATTTCAAGAGGATGACATCAAGGACGACATCGATGACGCAGGACACGATGGTCGCCTTCGAGGCTATGTCCGGCCTGCCATATATTTCTGCTATCAGGATAAAGACGGAGGCCAGGCTCATCGGCAGGAACTGTATGAAATAGACAAATAGATAGTCCTTCAGGTAGTAAGACAGTTCTGCATCCGAAGAGAGGAACGAGACCACGGAATCTATGTTGAGCAGGGCAAGGGAGGAAATCAGAATGGAGGCACCCACTGCCGAGATGGCGGCTATGGTGATGGCCCGGGCAGCGGACTTGAAGTCCTGGTTGCCGATGTGGCGCGAAGCCGGCAGGCTGGCTCCTGAAATCAGCAGGAGCATCAGGGCCGAAATCAGGCCTTCAACCGGGATGGCGAGGTCCAGCGCAGCAAAAGCCTGGGGGCTGACCATCTGGCCGACGAAAATCATATTTGCCGACAGGCACACCTGCTCGCCGACCATAAAGATCAGCATCGAACGGAAATAATTCCTGAATCCCTTCGATATTATGAATGAATTGCGTTTTTCCACTTATACCTCTTGTGAATCTATATACCTGTCCTCAAACTCCACGTCAAAACCCACTTCTTCCACATAATCAATCAGGAAGCGGGCAAAGCCGAAACTTCTCTCAGCGAACGTCTCCTCCTTCTCCCAAGGGCGGGTTGCCGCATAGCGATCAAGTGCGTCAAGGATAAAATGGGCGACACTCGGAAACGCCGGGAAGCCGTCATAAGGCAGCACATAAGAAAAAATCAAAAGCGCCGTCACCTTGCGCACAAATTCAAGGAAAGTAGCCGAGCCTTCAAAATGAGGGAGGCTCTCACGGCCTACCTCATACTCGCGGTCAAGGGCCTCGATGCAGGCCTCAAGATTCACCTGGCGGTCTGCAAACAGGGCGAGCACGCGTGCCCTTTTCTGATACGCGCCGTCTCCGGCAAGCGGCCCCACTCCTTCAATTTCCGGCGCCCAAGGTTCGCAATTTTCCAAAAGGCGTACAGCCTGCGGGCAACACGGGTCAAGGGAGAACTCAATGCGGTCGTCAAAGCGGGTGATCAGGCGCGGATATGTTCGACAGACAGAAGGCATGGCCTGAGGTCCTATCCTCCTCTGTATGCTGCACATATCCTCATTATTGAGAAACACGCAACTCTTGTCGTCTTTGCGGCGGCAGAACCAACCCTGGGCATCCTGCTCCAGATAGTGGCGAATGTCATTTCCCTTTCCGTCTATGTCAGCCCAATCCCCCTTGCCGAACTTCTTCTCTTCCCATTTAAAGAAAGAGATTCTGTAGAAACGGCAGCAATTCATAGGGCAGTCTTTAGCCAGACAAAGGAATTTCTTGTATGCCGGATAATACAAAGAATGCATAATTTACAAATGTACAAAAAATACCAAAACTTGACTGATATGGAAAAGACCTCCGCAAAGATTATCCGCGCCATCGATCGGCATCTACCACACGATGGACAACTTTACCGGCCGCCGCTGATTTTCTTCTTTTTGCTTTTGTTTTCGCTCCAGATACCATAGACCTCACTGACATTGCCGGCTGTAATGAAAGCCTTGATGTCATTGGTCCTGATCCAACCCATAAGATTGACGAATTCGTCCTGGGTGAGAAGACTTTGAATCTCCATCGTCTTGCGTCCTGAATAGCCTCCCGTAACTTCGTAGAGACTGCAGCCGCGGACGATGGTGTTTATTATGTAGTCCCGTATCCTCTCATAGTCCTCCGAGATGATGCAGACCCTCTTGCGCTTTGCAAGGCTTATCATAAAGTAATCGACGATAAGCCCATTCATCCAAGTGCCGATAAGGCCTATTACCACAAGCCTGAACGGATTGATGGCGAAAGCCGTGCAGCAGATGAGCACGCCGGCGATGGTCACGGACATACCCATATCATAGTGCAGATACTTGTTGACTATCTTGGCGATGATGTCTAGTCCGCCCGTGGAGGCATTGATACGGAACAGAATGGCCTGGGAGGCACTCAGTATCAGAATGAAGCAGATCAGGTCAAACCATATGTCCCCCATCACGGAAGTAGTCCCCGGCTCCACCAGCTTTTCGTAAGGGCAGATTTTCTCCCACATTTCGATAAGGGGCGCGAGGACAAGGGCGGCATAAGCCGTCTTCAGTCCGAACTCCTTGCCGATAAGGAACCAGGCCAGGAGCAGCAGGATGGCATTGATGATGAACACCACAACCGAAACCTTGACGGTCATTCCCAGGAACTTCTCGAAGATGCCGCTGATTACGATTGACAGACCGGAGATGCTGCCGACGATGAGCTTGCCGGGCATCAGGAAATAATACACAGCGGCGGCGGCAATAGCCATCGCCACTGTGATAGTAATCATCTCCTTCCAGAATTTCCATCCGGTCAAAGGTTTGAGATAAGCTGCAAGATTCATTTCTTATCAGAGATTTTTGACGTAATTATCGATAGCCTTTGCGGCTGTGCGACCTGCTCCCATCGCGAGGATTACGGTAGCGGCGCCGGTCACGGCGTCACCGCCCGCAAACACTCCCGCACGGGTGGTCTGTCCCTCGGGACTGGCCACAAGGCAGCCGCGCTTGGTGGTCTCAAGACCCTTGGTGGTATTGGCCACCAGAGGGTTTGAAGAGGTGCCGAGAGCCATAATGACGGTGTCGGCCTCGATTTCGAACTCCGAGCCTTCGATTACGACAGGGCTGCGGCGACCGCTTGCATCCGGCTCTCCGAGCTCCATCTTCACGCACCTGATCGACTTCACCCAACCGTTCTCGTCGCCGATGATGGCCACAGGATTGGTCAGAAGGTCGAAGATGATGCCCTCCTGCTTGGCGTGGTGAACCTCCTCCTTGCGGGCAGGAAGCTCAGCCTCGGTGCGGCGATAGACGATATGAACCTCGGCGCCGAGCCTGAGCGCGGTGCGGGCTGCATCCATTGCGACATTGCCGCCACCCACTACGCACACCTTCTTGCCGGCGTGGATAGGGGTCAGATAGTCGTCGCGGTATGCACACATAAGATTGTTGCGGGTCAGGAACTCATTGGCGGAGAACACGCCGCAGAGATTCTCTCCCGGGATGCCCATAAACTTCGGAAGACCGGCGCCGGTGCCGATGAACACGGCCTTGAAGCCCATCTCGTCAAGGAGTTTGTCGATGGTTATGGTGCGGCCTACGAGCACGTTGGTCTCAATCTTCACGCCGAGTTTCTCAACGTCGGCGATTTCGTGGGCGAGGACCTTCTCCTTCGGGAGGCGGAACTCCGGAATGCCGTACTGCAGCACGCCGCCGGCTTTATGGAGAGCCTCGTAGATGGTCACGTCATAGCCCCACTTCGCGAGGTCGGCAGCGCAGGCAAGGCCGGCAGGGCCGGAGCCGATGATGGCCACCTTGACGCCATTCTTCTCAATTGCGGGAGCGGCCGCCTCAGGGGCAGGATTGGCGCGCACATAGTCAGCGACGAAGCGCTCAAGCTTGCCGATTGCGACAGCTTCGCCCTTCACGCCGAGCACGCAGCTTCCCTCGCACTGAGTCTCCTGCGGACACACGCGGCCGCACACTGCCGGCAGCGAAGAGTCCTTCTCGATTATCGCTGACGCGCCATAGATATCTCCCTCCACGAGCTTAGCCACAAACTCAGGGATATTGAGCCCGACAGGGCAGGCTGAAACGCAACGCGGATTCTTGCAATGCAGGCAGCGAGTAGCCTCAAGCAGAGCCTCTTCCTTGTTGTAGCCGTGACATACTTCTTCGAAATTGCGGGCCCTGACCTGCGGATCCTGTTCACGCACGGGCACACGTGGTATTCTGTTTGCCATTATCTATCCCTCCCTATTTTGCAGCGATGGTCTTCCAACGCCTGTTTTTCTTCACTACGATACTGACCCTGACGGCGCATAGCCTCGTCAAAATCAACAAGATAGCCGTCGAACTCCGGACCCTCTACGCAGGCGAAGCGGGTCTTTCCGCCCACGGACACGCGGCAGGCGCCGCACATTCCGGTGCCGTCCACCATAAGCGTATTGAGGCTGACCGTGATCGGCAGGCCGAGCTTCTTGGCGGTAAGGGTGGAGAACTTCATCATAATCATAGGGCCGATGGCCACGGCCATAGTGTATTTGCGACCTTCGCCTACAAGTTTCTCGAGCATCGCGGTCACAAGGCCGTGAAAACCTTCCGAACCGTCATCGGTACAGATGAAGAGATTGTCGCAGACGGCAGCCATCTCCTCCTTGTAGATAAGCAGGTCGGCAGTCTTGGCGCCGATGATCACATCGACCTTCGCTCCCCTTTCGTGGAGCCACTTTGCCTGGGGATATACAGGAGCGGTACCTACACCGCCCGCGATAAATATGTAACTCTGGGATGCGAGCTGCCCGGCATCCATATTAACAAACTCCGAAGGCACTCCGAGAGGGCCGGCAACATCGGCAAAACACTCTCCGACCTCTTTCCCGATAATGGCGGCGCTGGACGCGCCGATATACTGGGTCACGATGGTCACACTGCCCTCCCGACGGTCGTAGTCGCTGATAGTAAGCGGGACTCTTTCGCCCTTCTCATCCGCCCTGACCATCAGGAACTGCCCCGGAAGGGCAGAGGCAGCAAGCAAAGGGGCGCTCACCTTCATCCTGCAGATGGCAGGAGTGAGCATCTCCTTGGTTAAAATCTCAAATTTTTTCATAACTAAACATTTGCGAACTGCAAAAGTACAAAATATCTCATTCAGAAAGACGCCTGCAGGACGATTCCCTGCCAAAAAGGAACGAAGGCTCATAACCGCCCCAATCGACGATGAGCTTTTCGAGCACAACGCCAGGATCCAACGGACTGATTGTCAAGATTTTTTCTCCGCCACCTGAGGCGCTCAGCCGGACAGTCTTCTCTATTACGCGGCTGGCAACGGTCGGGTACATTATCCTGTACACGTTCTCAGGCTCCTCGTTGAGCTCGCCGTTGAAGTTCACTTCCACCGCCCCGTCTGAATCGAAGCCCACGCTGTAGCGGTGCCCCTCCTTACGCAGGAAGGCCAGGGTCGAAGCCGTGATGACTCGGACATCCACGCTGTCAACACCCTCCGGGATATTGATCTTGTATGAAATCGAAGCACCGTCTGTCGCAGCCGAATAAGGCTGGACGCTGATGCCGCTGCGAGTCCTGCCCATATGAGGAATAAGGGTCCAGCGGGCGCCCTGAGGGTCTTTCTTTGACCAATAATGCTCGGCATCGATGACAAGGCAGCCGTCATTGCCAGAGTCGAACACGAAACGACCGGTCATAGTCTCAGGATGCTCGAAGCGGTAAACCTTCGGCATAGTGTCCTCTGGGAAATTATCGTTCCAGCTGAAATAGCCTATGTGCTTCTGGATCATCATACCGTCCCACTTTCCGCCGGCGATGTCCTTGTTGTAGCTGCGGCACAAGGCTGCGTCGCGGTCAAAGGCCTGCTGAACGCGGTCTGCCCAGAGATTAGCCTCCGGATTGCCCTCGGCGTAGAGCTTGTGGTTCATAGCCTGGGCATAATACATCTCATAAACGTTTCCGAGGGCCTGGACCGGGAAGAGCAGGAGCTGGAAATAGGCATCTCTGAGCTCCTCGCCAAGAGACAGATACTGCCTGAGGGCCTCGGCTTCGAGTTTGGCGAACTCATCGACAACCTGCTTCCACTCGCCGCTTTCCAGATTGTAGGTCTTCGCGTCAAGCATCTCGGCAGTCACCCTGCCGGCATATTGGCTGTAGAGATTGAGGATGCGCGCAGCCTCGTCGGCCTGGTCAGCTCCGAACTGTTGGGCGCAGAACTTCTTCGGGTGGTCAAGAAGGTTCGCGGCATTGTAGCGCTCCGGATTCCAGGCGAAATCCATAAAGAAACTGATTGGATACTCCATAGGCTTGAGATCGCCGACATTCAGCACCCAGAGGCGGTCGATGCCGTACTGCCAGGTCAGGCTGAGCTGGTCCCAGATATGCTGTATAGGAGTAACGTTGAGCCACTTGCTGTTGCGCGGAGCGCCCACGTAATCGACGTGGTAGTACATTCCGAAGCCGCCCTTGTGCCGGCGCTGCACTTCGTCCGGTACCCTGCGCACATCGCCCCAGTTGTCGTCGCTCAGCAGGATGATTGCATCGTCAGGAACCTTGAGACCCTGGTCATAATAGCGCTGAACCTCCTTGTAGAGGGCCCAGACCTGCTGGCGCTCCTCTGCCGGGCGGCCGGTCTCGCGCGCGATGATGCGCCTCTGGTTGCGGACGATTTTCTCGAGAAGGCGGATAATCTCCCGGTCATCGGGAACATACTCGTGGTCGTGGCCTTCGCGTCCGCCCATAGCGGTATCGCCGTCGCCGCGCATACCGATAGTGATCAGATCCTCGTTATCCTTCGAACGGCGCACCCCCTCGGCGAAGAAGCGGTCGATAACCTTCTGGTTGGTGACGTAATCCCACTGCCCGTACTCTTTGCGCTTTCGCGCCCACTCCTGGTGGTTGCGCGCCATAGGCTCGTGGTGGCTCGTGCCCATTATCACGCCCATCGTCGAGGCGGTAATGGAGTTGAGCGGGTCGTCGGCATAGAAGGACCAGCCCCACATCGCCGGCCAGAGGAAGTTGCCCCTGAGGCGGAGTATGAGCTCGAAGACGCGGGCATAAAACTCGTGTCCGCCGTAATCCGTGCCGAAGGTATTCTTCACCCAGGTGGTAAGGCAAGGCGCCTCGTCATTAAGGAAAAGGCCGCGGTAACGCACTGCAGGCTCACCTGCGGTATAGCATCCCCTGACAAGGGACAGCTCGCTGTTCTTCACGGCCGGAACGTCCATCCAGTCATACCAGGGCGACACGCCTATCTGCTCCGAGAGCTCATAGACGCCGTAGATTGCGCCCCTCATATCGCTGCCCGCGATGACAAGAGCCTCAGGCACGCCTTCGAGCGGGGCTTGCACCGTGAACATCAAGTACTTCTCGACCTTGCCGGCGAGCTCCGCGCGGTCTATGCCCGCCTTCTTGAGGGCGGCGGCCACATAAGGGCTGTCAAGCGTGCCCGCGATGATGCAGTTCCCCGCAGGTGCAGCGGAAAGCAGTTCGGCAGGATTGCCGCAAACGCGGCCGAAGTCGGCGCAAAGATTGGATGCCGCTATCTGCAGGCCCTTCGCGTCAGCGTCCCAGACAAGGACAGGAAGGGGTCTTGAAGAAGAAAGAAGGGTAAAGCGGTCAGAGTCAAGTTGATTAAGGCAGATGCCCTCGTGGTCACGGGCAAAACTCAGCGCTGCCATCAGCAGGCCGGCTACAATAACGAGCGTTTTTTTCATATCCAAATTTAAAAAGAACTCCCCTATTTTCAAAATATCCTCCTAAATTTGCCTTAATATGAAAAAAGAGCTCACCACCCTGCTGGCCTTAGCGCTGGCCCTCGGAGCCTGCTTCGCATCGGAGCGCACCCTCAGGCTCGACTACATCTTTTCCGGAACCGACAAGACCGCTGAAATCGCCCTCGACGCGATGGGCTCCTATGCCCTCTGGGCGGGACGCAGCGCAAACCTCGACCGTCCTCCGCTTCGCGGCAACGCTCAGATTACGATGTACGACGCCCTGGACGGCACCATCCTTTACAGCAACAGCTTCTCCACCCTCTTCCAGGAATGGCAGGCTACAGAGGAGGCTACACGCGTGCGCCGCAGCTTCGAAAACGTCTTCCTGCTGCCTATGCCCGAGCGCAAGGCGAGGGTGAAAGTCGAGCTCTACGGCTTCAAGGGAGAGGTCACAGCCAGCTTCGAGCACGTCGTGGACCCGGAGGACATCCTCATCCGCAGCTACGGGGAAAACGCCGCCGACCGCAGGTACATCCGGCAAAGCGGCAGCCCGCAGGAGTGCATTGACGTGGCCATTGTCGCCGAAGGCTACAGAGCCGACGAGGCCGAGCTCTTCTACAGCGACGCTCAGGCGGCGGTTGACGCCATCCTCAGCCACGAGCCTTTCGCCTCGATGAGCGGGAAATTCAACTTCCTGGCGGTCGCCCTCGCCTCGAAGGACAGCGGAGTGAGCATCCCCGTGCGCGGCGAGTGGAAGGACACCGCCCTGGGCGCCCACTTCAGCACCTTCTATTCCGACAGGTACCTGACCACCCTGCAGCTCAAGCGGCTCCACGACAGCCTTGCAGGGCTGCCTTATGAGCACATCATAATCCTCGCAAACACAGACAATTACGGCGGAGGAGGCATCTTCAATTCCTACACCCTGACTACCGCCCACCACGCAAACTTCCGCCCCGTCGTGGTCCACGAGTTCGGCCACAGCTTCGCCGGCCTTGCCGACGAATACTTCTACGACGACCAGTATGTGGAGATGTACTACCCCGAGGCCGAGCCTTGGGAGCAGAACATCACCACCCTCAAGGACTTCGACTCGAAGTGGAAGAGTCTGCTTCCGAAAGGCTGCCGCATCCCGACCAAGCCGCTTGACAACGACAAGCTCTGGGAGAAAATCGCCGGCGGCGACCCTGCCGGAAAGTTCGTCGGAGTGTACGAAGGAGGCGGCTACCAGTCAAAGGGCGTCTTCCGCCCTTATCCTGACTGCCGTATGCGCACCAACGCCGCTCCCGTCTTCTGTCCTGTCTGCCAGGACGCCATCCGCAAGCTGATAGAATTCAACCTCGGGGAGAACTAGTAAAGATAAGCCACGCACTCTGCGGCCGGAGCCTCAAGGCTCAGCGGCTTTCCTCCGTGCAGCCTGACAGCCTTGCCCAGAGCCTTGCCGCTCGCCGGGTCCAGCCACAGCAGCCTGTATGACCCCTTGTCGGCGCTCAGGTCCAGGTCCACGCGGCCGTTGCGGGTGTAGGCGGCATAGCCCGTCCCCGCCTTGCCTGCGACCCAGCAGGACTCGGAGCCGCTGATCGGCTCCATCAGGGCAAGCCTCTGATAGAAGCCCTCCGCCTCCGGATTCTGCGGCAGCTGGCACAGGGATGCACCTGCCAGCGCGGCTATCCACGACGCACCGTCGGCGCGGCCGGAATTGTAGAGTACCGCCTTGTCCGGATAGCGCTGCCTGTACTCCCTGACGGCCTTCCAGACGCAGCCGCTGTCGGTAGAGCCGGCATCCATCACCCTCGGGTACTGGCGCGGCGCAAGGCTGACTCCTCCAGGAGGGGCATACAGGCCGCCGTCCGTGCGGTAATACCAGTGGCGGATGTCGATTACGTCAACGGCGGCGCAAAGCTCAGGGTCTGAGAGGATTTCATCAGTGACATCCTTCGTGGCGTTCAGGGCGAGCTTGACGTCGCGTCCCGTCTCCTTCTCCCACTCTATGATGGTGCGTATCCAGAACTTCATAAAATCAGCCGGCCCGGTGTATTCGAGGCCTATGTGGTGGATCACGTTCGGACCGTTCTCGACAGCCTCGAGGCTCTTTCTCACGTACTTTTTGTGGTAAGAGACAAGCCTCTCATTGTCAAGATCATAGAACTCCTCAGCCATAAAGACTCTCTTGTCGCCCTGCATATAAGTAGGCTCGGCGAAACCAAGATTGTTGATGTTGTTGGCGTCCCTCCAAGGGTAGTCCACCCAGTGGGCGCCCTCTTCGATTATGTTGTGCTGGAGATAGTGCTCGTGGATGAAGGCGACGCCGATACGGCCTGCCAGCTCCGAGAACGAGCCCAGACGCGACCAGTACCATTTGTTCCAGCGGTCGAGGTCGTAGCGGCTCAGCCTGTCGTTAGCCTCACCCTGCCCGCTGCGGGCGAAAGGCTGGTCGTAGAAAGGCGCCCAGACGTCGGCGTCGGCCCTCATCATCCTGCCGTGGTCGTCGCGGCGGCGCTCATACCACAGGGCCGGGAAGTGGCTGAATGAAGCGTAGCCCTCCAGCTGAACGGCGATGGAATCCATACAGTCGGTGTAGCCCCTGCCGCTGCGCCCCGGCACGAAACGCGTCAGGTGGATGCCTGCCGAGCTGACGTCAGACTTGCGCAGGGATCCGCGCCAGAGGGCGGTCCTGCCGCTTCTTCCGACAAGCAGGGCACCGTCCCTGAGGATGCGGCCGTTGAGGATGGAAATCGCGTGAAGCGGCTCAGGGGCACGGCTGAGGGCGGCTTTGCCTTGTGCCTTCTTGCTTACGGCCTTCCCGACAGGCAGCTGAAGGGTCGCGGGGGCATCGCCCACCAGAGGGTATCTGGCGCAGAGGGTATCAATCCAGCGGTCCATCGTCCACGCGGGCTCGAGCGAGCGGCGGCTATGGTAAGAGGCGAAGGCGGCGTCAGTCTTGGAGAAGTTTGGATTGTAATAGATAAACTTATCGAGCTCGTCGCGCGGCGCCTCCCCCTTTCGCAGGGCGAGCTGGCTGAGATAGAAGCTCTGCGGGCGGGTAATCTTATGTTGGGCGTGACTGCCGCCACCGTAGGCCTGGCCCCTCGAGCCATAGGCCCAGTTGTGCGCTCCCGGAGGGTCAGCGACGTGAATCTGCGGAGCGCGGCACATCCAGCAGAGCGAATTGGCGCTGCTCCAGCCGCCTCCCTGCAGGTCAAGTTCAAGATTTGTGAACTTTATCGGCGCATTCTCGACAGTCACCCTGTCGAAAAGGGTGCCGCAGGACCAGCCCCCGAGAGCCCCGCTGAAGCCGTGGGAAGCGGCGGCATAGCACTGCACAAAAGCATTCGGACCGGCGGCCAGGGCGCCGACGCAGAAGTCGTGGTAGCCCTGCTCGCTGTAGCAGCGGTTGAAGAACGTCTGCTCGCCGAAGGTCTGGAAGGCCAGCCTGCGGTAGCCGCCGATCTCGCCGACAGGCTCCAGGCAGCGGCACTCCTCCACGCTGATGCGGCTTCCGCCCTCCCAGATGGCGACGGCAGAGCTCACGAAATGGCGCGCAGTCACCCGACGCACCCAGCAGTCGCGCGCATTGTCGATGGTAATCGCCATCCAGCGGTGGTCCTCGTCGCACTCGCGGCCTCGCTCATATTCGGACGACAGAGTAAGGTTCTCGACCGCCACGCGGCTCACAAGGCCGGGGCGGACGCAGGCCTGGACATATCCCCCACCCCAACGGCTGTCAAACGACTGAGGCAGAGGCACATCCACTTCTATCGAACCCTCGTCGGCGCTCAGCACGCGGCGGTGGAAATGAAGGTCAAAGTCGCCCGGCTTCCAGGCGGGCAGGTTATAGTCGGCATAGAGGCCCAGCCTGTCGGTACCCAAAGCCTCGATCCACTCCTGAGTGGACGGACGGGTAATCAGAACATCGTCGCCCGGCTTCAGGCCGTGACCCTCGGCAAGAGGAATACGGACTGAATTAACGGGAAGATAATCGCAGGCAAGGGGCAGCTCGGGGCCCAGAATCTGCCTTCCGGAGCCCTCAATGCGGATAAGGGTCTCGCGCGTCGTACCGCAGCCCAGAAGGACCGTACCCTCTCCCGCGCCACGGAGAACGACTCCGTCCGAAGAAATCACAAGGCTTCCTTCCAGCTGGTAGCAACCTTCGGAGAGAAGCACCACAGCCCTGAAGCCCGACGCGGTCTTCGGCTGAATCGAGGCAAAATCAATCGCCTCCTGAATAAGGGCAGTCGCGTCACCCTGCGGGGCAGTGAGTCTGATGACAGGCACGTCAGGGTCCTTAAGCAGATCCGGCAGAGGCTCCTCCCCCGCCATATAGCCGCAGAACGAATAATCCGGAATCCTGTCCCCATCGGGATAGGCGGAAATCACGAGTGCACTATCCTTAATCTGAATCGGGTCAAAGCGTGTGGTTTGTGGCCGGGGTTGGGGTTGGGGCTGGGGTTGGGGCTGAGTCCTCGCCCCCAGCAAAGGGATTATGGCCAAAAGAAAGAAAAGTTTGTGTTTCATCAGAAGTGGATATTATTCGGTTTGTGAAGATACTTAATTTTTTTGAGAAATATTTTGTGGTTTTCAAAATTATATCTACATTTGCAATCCCATCCGGGAAAGGAGAGGTGGTAGAGTGGTCGATTACGGCAGTCTTGAAAACTGTTGAGCTGCGAGGCTCCGGGGGTTCGAATCCCTCCCTCTCCGCAAAAGAAAAAAAATCAGCGCCGAGTTTGCTCGAGCGCTGATTTCCTTTTTCTTTTGCAACGCCCCGCCGCAGGCGGGGAGGGAAAAGGTATGCTCAGCGTGGCTAATCCCTCTCCTCCCTCGCCCGCCAGATTCAAAAGGAGGGTGTGGAAAAGTTACAGGGTAAGTCCAAATTTCAGAC
>JAEDLO010000100.1 GCA_016295245.1 Bacteroidales bacterium
CTGAACCTAATAATCAAGACAATGCCGGAAATCAAAGGTAAGATATCCCAAATCATCGGCCCTGTTGTAGATGTTCATTTCGACATCGACAACAGCAAGGCTACTTCCATACTTCCGAACATCCACGATGCCCTCAAACTGACCAGACCGGGCGGCGGCACCCTCATAATCGAGGTGCAGCAGCACATCGGCGAAGATACCGTCAGGTGCGTCGCTATGGACTCCACGGACGGCCTCAAAAGGGGACTGGAGGTCATCCCTACGGGTGGTGCCATCTCTATGCCCGTGGGTAGCCAGATCAGGGGCCGCGTGATGAATGTGACCGGGGACTCCATCGACGGTCTCGGCACGCTCGACAACTCCGACTCGCTCCCTATCCACCGCGAGCCACCGAAGTTCGAGGACCTGACCACCTCCCAGGAAGTCCTCTACACCGGCATCAAGGTCATCGACCTGCTCGAGCCTTACCTCAAGGGCGGAAAGATCGGCCTGTTTGGTGGCGCTGGCGTGGGCAAGACCGTGCTCATCAAAGAGCTTATCAACAATATTGCTAAGAAACATAACGGATTCTCGGTCTTCGCCGGAGTGGGCGAGCGTACCCGCGAGGGCAACGACCTGCTGCGCGAGATGATAGAGTCCGGGGTAATCAGATACGGCGAAGAGTTCACCAAGTCTATGGAGGAAGGTCATTGGGACCTCTCCAAAGTGGACCTCAAGGAGCTCGAGAAGTCGCAGGTTGCGATGGTCTTCGGCCAGATGAACGAGCCTCCGGGAGCGCGTAGTTCAGTGGCCCTGTCCGGCCTCACCCTGGCGGAGTCCTTCCGCGACAACACTTCGGCCTCCGGCCCTAAGGACATCCTCTTCTTCATCGACAACATCTTCCGTTTCACCCAGGCGGGTTCGGAGGTGTCCGCCCTTCTGGGACGTATGCCTTCAGCCGTGGGCTACCAGCCTACCCTGGCGACCGAAATGGGCCAGATGCAGGAGCGAATCACCTCCACCAAGAACGGCTCCATTACCTCCGTGCAGGCGGTTTACGTGCCTGCGGATGACCTTACCGACCCGGCGCCGGCAACAACCTTCTCCCACCTCGACGCGACCACCGTGCTCAGTCGAAAAATCACCGAGCTGGGCATCTACCCTGCCGTAGATCCGCTTGAGTCCACTTCCCGCATCCTTGACCCGAACATCGTGGGCCAGGACCACTACGATACAGCCCAAAGGGTAAAGCAGATACTCCAGCGCAACAAGGAGCTGCAGGACATCATCGCCATCCTGGGTATGGACGAGCTCTCGGACGAGGACAAGCTCACCGTCAACAGGGCCCGCAGGGTGCAGCGTTTTCTCTCCCAGCCGTTCGCCGTCGCCGAGCAGTTCACCGGCGTACCGGGCGTGATGGTGGACATTCAGGATACAATCCGCGGTTTCAATATGATACTCGACGGCGAGGTTGACCACCTGCCTGAACAGGCCTTCCTCAATGTGGGCACGATAGAAGATGCAATCAAAAAGGGCGAAGCCCTGCTCGCAAGCGCAAAATAAGCAAAGATGGCAGACAAACTCCTGACACTCAAGGTCCTCACCCCGGAAGGCACGGCCTACGAAGGCAAGGTGCAGGCAGTCTTCCTGCCGGGCGCCGAATGCCCCTTCGAAGTCCTCTCCGGCCACGCCCCGATAATCTCCACCCTCAGCGCCGGAGCCATCCGCTACCGCGTTGACGGCAAGGAGGAGACCATCGCAATCCGCAGCGGCGTCGCAAGGGTGCTCGACAACGAAATCAGGGTCTGCGCCGACATATAGACACGATGAGAAAGCTGAAATTCATACTCCTGACGCTTCTTGCGCTTCTGCCTGCCCGCCTGCAGGCGGAGGAGCTGGATATGGACACATATCTGTTCAGCCACATCAACGACGCCTATTCCTGGCACATCACGACCGTAAACGGCCACCACGTAAGCATCCCGCTCCCCGTCATTCTCTACAGCAAGGAGAGCGGCTTCCATCTCTTCAGCTCCGCCCGCCTCGCCCACGAGGGCAGCTCCTACCGTGGCTTCACCATAGCCCCGGCGGGTCAGAAATGGGAAAACAAGATAGTCGAGCAGCAGCCCGACGGCTCCGTCACACGCCCGCTTGACCTCTCCATCACCAAGAACGTCCTGGGTCTGATGATAAACGGCCTGCTTCTCGTAGTCATAGTGCTGCTTACCGCACGCTGGTACCGCCGCCACGACGCGATGAAGGAAGCTCCGCGCGGCCTTCCGGGCATAATGGAAATGATAATCACGATGGTCGAAGACGACATTATCAAGGACAGCATAGGCAAGGACTACAAGCGTTACTCGCCTTACCTGCTGACCGCCTTCTTCTTCATCTTCATAAACAACCTTATGGGCATCGTGCCGTTCTTCCCGGGCGGCGCCAACACCACCGGCAACATAGCCGTAACCCTCGTTCTCGCCATCTGCACCTTCCTGGCAGTCAACCTCTTCGGCAACAAGCACTACTGGAAGGACATCCTGTGGCCGGACGTCCCGATGGCAATCAAATGCCCTCTGCCGCTGATGCCACTTATTGAAATCGTCGGCATCTTTACCAAGCCTTTCAGCCTTATGGTCAGGCTCTTCGCGAACATCCTCGCAGGCCACTGCATGATTCTGGGCGTGGTCGCCGTAATCTTCCTGACGGCCGAGCTGGGAGCGGCGATGAATGCGGGTATGACCGTGGTTGCCGTTTGCCTGGGCGTGTTTATGGACATCCTTGAGCTTCTGGTGGCCTTCATCCAGGCTTATGTGTTCACGATGCTTTCCGCCGTCTTCATCGGGCTGTCGCGGCAGGAGGGCGAATAATCGATAATCACTAAATTGTTTTTCAATATGTTACTTTTTTCAACACTTCTTCAGGCAGCGGCAGGCCTTTCACTCGGAAAGGTCGGCGCATCGCTGGGTGCAGCCATCGCGGCATTCGCAGCAGCATTCGGTATCTCAAAGATCGGTAAGGCTTCCATCGAGGCCGGCGCACGCCAGCCTGAGCAGGCAGGCCACTACCGTATGACCGCCATCATCATCAGCGCGCTCATCGAGGGTGCTTGTCTTTTCGCAATCGTAGTCTGCATTATCGCGAAGTAAGCTATGTCGCTCATCACTCCGGATTTCGGTCTGCTTTTCTGGATGACCCTGATTTTCGGGATCGTGTTCTTCGTGCTCGCGAAGTTCGGTTTCCCTGCAATCACGGGGATGGTCGAGAAACGCAGCGGCAAGATTGAGGACTCGCTGCGCAAGGCTGACGAGGCCGAAAAGAAACTTGCCTCCATTGCCCGGGAGCAGGAGCGCTTGCTCGAAGAGGCGCACCTGGAGCAGAGCCGTATTCTCAAGGAAGCAAGCGAAGCCCGCGAGAAGATAATCTCAACGGCCAAGGAAGAGGCTTCCCGCGAGGCGGAAAAGATCTTCAATACCGCCAAGACCCAGATTGAAGCGGAGCGCGAAAGCGCGATCCGCGACATCCGCCACCAGGTCTCGCTCATTTCCCTTGAACTGGCGGAGAAAGTAATCCGCAAAAAGCTCGAGGACGGCAACGAGCAGCTCGCCCTCCTGGACAGGATGGTTGATGAGGCCTCAAAGACAAGATTGAATTAGATGAACACGGGAATCATATCTTCCAGATACGCCAAGGCGCTGCTCCTCTACTGCGAAAGCACGGGAGGAGGGGAGAAGGTCGCCGCCCAGGTCCGCAGCATACTTGCGAACCCGGAGCAGCTCAAGAGCGAACAACTCCAGCCCGAGCTCCAGCGCTTCGTCTCCTTGCTGATTGAAAACGGCAGGGTAGCCGACGTGCGTCTCTACTTGCACAGCTTTCTGGAGATGTACCACGCTTCCCGGGGCATCAAGTTGGTCCACCTGAGCACCTGCGTGGCTGCACCCGGTCTGGAAGACAGGCTGCGTGTGCTGCTCGAAAAGGAATTCGGCTGCAAGGTCATCTTCGAAACGGAAGTGGACCCTTCGCTGATCGGCGGCTTCACCCTCCAGGTCGGAGACAGGATGCTTGACGCAAGCGTGCGCAGGCAGCTGGAGAAGATACGCCGTGAGTTCGTCATCGAAAACAACAGATTGGTATAAAACACTATGGCGCAAAATACAATCAAAGCTAGTGAAATCTCCGAAATCCTTCTGGACCAGCTCCGGGGGATAGACAACGGCCTCAAATATGAGGAGGTCGGCACTACCCTGACCGTCAGCGACGGCGTCGCGCGCATCTACGGCCTCGTGGGTGCGGAGGCCGGCGAACTGCTCGAATTCGACAGCGGCGTGAAAGCCGTTGCGATGAACCTTGAGCAGGACAACGTCGGCGCGGTGCTCCTCGGCCCTACCGATATGGTAAAGGAGGGGATGAAGGTCCACCGCCTCGGCACCATCGCCAGCATAGCAGTGGGCGAGGGCCTGGTCGGCCGCGTGGTCGATCCTATCGGCACCCCGCTTGACGGCCTCGGCCCTGTCGGGGGCGAAACCGTGCGTATGCCGCTTGAGCGCAAGGCTCCCGGCGTCATTTTCCGCGAGCCGGTGACCGAGCCGCTCCAGACCGGCCTCAAGGCTATCGACGCGATGGTCCCTATCGGCCGCGGCCAGCGTGAGCTGATTATCGGCGACCGCCAGACGGGCAAGACCGCCATCGCCATCGACACCATCATCAACCAGCGCGAGGAGTTCCTCAAGGGCAAGCCGGTGTACTGCATCTATGTAGCCATCGGCCAGAAGGGCTCGACCGTCGCCTCCATCGTCCAGACCCTGCGCGCCAAGGGTGCAATGGAGTACACGACCGTCGTCGCCGCGACTGCTGCCGATCCTGCCGCGCTCCAATATTTCGCCCCGTTTGCGGGTGCCGCTATCGGCGAGTACTTCCGCGACACGGGCCGTCACGCCCTGGTAGTCTTCGATGACCTCTCCAAGCAGGCCGTCGCCTACCGCGAGGTATCGCTCATCCTGCGCCGCCCTTCCGGCCGCGAGGCTTACCCGGGCGACGTGTTCTACCTCCATTCGCGCCTGCTCGAGCGCGCTGCCAAGATCATCAGCCAACAGGAGGTCGCCGAGCAGATGAATGACCTTCCTGACTGCCTCAAGGGCAAGGTGAAGGCCGGCGGCTCGCTTACCGCCCTGCCTATCATCGAGACCCAGGCGGGCGACGTGTCCGCCTACATCCCGACCAACGTGATTTC
>JAEDLO010000101.1 GCA_016295245.1 Bacteroidales bacterium
ATAATGTATAACCAGAACTTCGATCCGTCAGTGTTGTGACGGCCGTCACAACACTGACGTTAAACTATAAAGAGTAACAAAAATGACCAACCTTATGCTGAATGCAGACTGCCGAAATCAGCTGAAATGAAAACTTCTTAAAAGTGCTGAAGAAAAAGTTGCTTTTTACAGCACTGCAGAAAGGCGCTCTTTGGCACGACCGTCTCAGGACCTGGCCTGGAGGAGGGAAAAGAGGCCGTCCGGCAAAGCCTGAAGTGGAAATCCTTATGAGATCATGTCCAGGAGGTCCTGGGCGGTGAGTTTATGGCTGGTGTCACTACCCTGGAGGAGGGAGTCGGCGAGGGATCGCTTGGTCTGGTGGAGGCGGAGAATCTTCTCCTCGATAGTGTGTTCTGAAATCAGGTGATATACAGTTACCTTCTGCTTCTGGCCTATGCGGTAGGCCCTGTCGGTGGCCTGTTGCTCGATGGCTGGATTCCACCACGGGTCGAGATGAATGACGTAGTTGGCACCGGTCAGGTTGAGTCCCAGTCCTCCCGCCTTGAGGGAAATCAGGAAGACCCGTTTCTCACCGGTTTGAAAAGCCTCTACCATTTTCTGGCGTTCGCGCACAGGTGTGGAGCCGCAGAGATAGAAGTAATCCTCTATTCCTACTGCCTCCATTTCTTTCAGGGCCATCTCGAGGAATGAAGTGAACTGGCTGAATACCAATACTTTGTTGCCTTGTTCAACGATTTGCTGCAACTTGTCTATCATAATAGAAAGTTTGCTGGACGAAATCTTGAGCCCTTTTTCGACCAGGGATGCCGAACAGGCAGCCTCCCTGAGTTTTGTGATCATGGCCAATGCGTTTACGTTTACAACTGAGGATGACTCAAGCTCGGACTTGGCTTCACGGCGGATGACTTCGTAAACTGATAATTCCTCTTCTGAGAGAGTGACTGGAAGGATAATTTCTTCCTTTTCAGGGAGTTCACGTGCAACTTCCTGCTTGGTTCTGCGCAGCAGGAAGGGCGCAATCAGCCGCTTCAGCTGCGAGCGTGCTTCCTGCTGTCCGGCGTTGATTGGCGCGATGAAGCGCTCGTTGAAGTGTTCATAGGACCCAAGCAGCCCGGGATTGATGAATTGCATCAGGTTCCACAACTCACCCAGGTGGTTCTGTATCGGAGTGCCGGTCAATATGGCCCTGAAATCGGACTTAAGGCGCATTGCTGCGGCGGAAGACTTGGTGTCGCGGTTCTTGATTGTGTGCGCCTCATCCAGACATACGCTCGCCCATTCCCTTGCAGCCAGGGTATCGCATTCGCTGACAAGCAGCCCATAGGTGAGCACCAGCAGGTCGCCGGAGCCCAGCGCGGCAATGGTGTCGCTTCGTGTGTCTGTGGCTAACTCGTTAATCATTACTATGTTAAGGGATGGTGCGAAACGGTTTGCCTCGCGCCTCCAGTTGCCTACTACTGATGCGGGGGCTACTACCATCTGAGCTCCTTTGTCCCTGCGGCTCAGCATGCACGCCAGAGTCTGCAGGGTCTTGCCCAGTCCCATATCGTCGGCCAGACATACGCCTGCGCCCCAACTTGCCATCCTAAGCATCCACCGGACTCCGTCCTCCTGGTAGTCGCGCAGGGTCGCGTTCAGATTCCGCGGTATTTCAATATTCAGGTTCTCGCTCTCCCGGATTCGATTGCGCATCTGTATAAGTGATTCCGGTTCAAGTATTTCAACATCTCCCTGCAAATCGCTTCCGCTGACAGCCATCGCTATTCCGCTCACTCGTACCTTGTTGCCTTGCCTTTGCGACAGCGTATCGATGCGCTTGAGCTGTCTTTGCAGCGATTCGCTCAATCTCAGGTACTCGCCTTCGCTGAGGCGTATGTAGCCGCTGCTGCTTTCACGAACCATCGCCAGGAGTTGCGACATGCTTACTATATGATTGTCTGTCAGAGGGATATTCCCTTCCAGCTCAAACCATCCGCCAACGGGGTTAGCGGAAATCTCCCAGCTTGAAGTGTCGGCTTCCAGCAGTTTGAACGGCTGCCCTTCGGGCCACTCGATGGCGAACAGTTCCTCATTGCTGCTCCTTAGCTCCAGCACGCCAAGCAGGTCGATGAGGCTCAAAATCATTTCGTGAGCATCGGAACTGAAGCGGGCTTCCGGGATAATGTCTGAGATCTGCTTGTTGAGGGTTTTCAATACCGCTTTTTCCTGCTTCAGGTTTCTTATTATCTCGAACCTCTTGCCGTCGCGGGAGTCGTAGAGCTGCTCGCTGCCGCTTCCTGGGAAGACGCTTCTGGATCCTCCCTCCAATGGGTAGAGGTGCAACTCTGCGCGAAATGCTGAGCCTTCGGGCGTGATCCTCAGCCCCATACACAGCTGTCCCTGGATCTTCTCCATTTCGATTGCGCCATCTATGTCGGAGTGGATCTCAAGTTTGCCTTGCACCGCCTTGAACAGACGTTCCAGCATAGGTTCGGCTGAAGCAGGGACAGTGTTGATTTCAATCAGGCGATTGAGGATTGTTTCCGCTTCCTGGCTGATTGGGTAATATATCCATTCCCCTTTATTGCCCGCGTCCAGGATTCCGTTATCCAGCCGCGCTGTATCTTTCGGCACGTTGGTTCCGAATTGTATTATGCCGTCTTTTTGGGTCGTGGTAAGGAAAGGCAACTCTTCCCTCACGCTCAGGACTTTTGCGCCGTGAAAGGTGTCAAGCATCAGCTTATCGGTGCCGATGAGGTAGGGGAGAACTGTGGAAAGGGACGGCAACTCGTTGTAATAGGCCCTGTTATTGGATCCGTTGAACCAGATGTCGTGTATTTTCCTGTCTATCTCATCCATTTCTACGTCACAGGAGGAGTAGCGCGAATATGACAACTTCTTCCCCTTGCTCCAGGCCCCACTCTTCAGGCGGGACTGCTCCCGGATTTCTCTGATTTCATAGCTTAGATAGCTAGGGCCGACAAGGTACGATAGCCTACCGGAATTCTCTTGCTCTGAGTCTGAATCTCCTGAGGTTTTCGTTACACTCTGGAGGAGTTCCTGGAGTTCCAACATCCACGGCTCCACGGCTTGATACTGGGCAAGCGCTGCCTCGTACGGCCAGGAACCCTTGTCACATAAGCCGAAGGCGGACATTTCGCGCTGAAAAACCGCAAGTGTCGGAACGGGCCACTTTCCGGAATATAAATTTTCTGATTGAAAGAAGGCGAGGAGCAGGGCTGAGAAGACTCGAGGGCAGGCAGAGCCGTGGGCTTCTGCGTTAAGCCAGGTGATGAGCAATTCCGTCTGCCTGATCTGCTTGGTGGACTGAAAATAGTATGCAAGATTGAAGACCGGCCTGCACCAACTTGTCTCTGTGTGGTCTCTGAACTCCAATATGTTGCGAAGGGCTTCCAGATCCTTTGCGTTGCGTCTTCTCCCAAGGGCGATTACATAGAGAAGGAATGTGGCGGAATTATAAGGAATGTACTTCCATACTCTCTTGCCTTTGCTTGCGCTGAGACCTTTGCGGAAGGCGGCAATGGAATCATCTAGACGGTTTTCGTAGAGGGCGATAACTGCATCGTTGTAAAACGAATATGAGGACTCCTTCGGTGCATCAAAGTTTGGTATCAACTTTCCCGTTGCAAGGAAGGTGGCCATACGCAGGTGCTGGTAGCTGATGTGCCATTCGGCATCCCAATGCTCGGGGAAGTTGAAGTACTTCACCATTTTCTCCAGGTCCTCCGGACGACCATATTCTATGGCGATGTCGATGACAAGGTGACATAGCTGATGGAAGATGCCGGGTCTGATGACGAAAAGCACTGTGTTCCTTTCTTCCTGCAAGATGACCTGCTTGAGAACATACTTGACGTAAAAGTTGTTCTCCTCGTCGAACTCGTAATACGGCCATTCGTGCTCCACAATTTTCCTCTTTCCCAGGCAGACTTCCGTCACTTCCAGGAGATACTGTTCTCTTTTGTCCATATAGATGGATGACCTGAAGAATTGCAGCCAGGAATCGTGGTTTGAAACAAGTTCCTTGAGTATGGTATAGCAGAAATCTTCTTCTATCTCATAACTTGTCCCGCTCCAGTGCTGCTTTTTGTTAATGATGCCTGACGCTACAAAGCGGGAGAGTATTGAGTTGCGTTCTGTAGCGCTTATTTTTAAGTTTCTGCCTACAGAAACCGGGATGTAGCTCATTTTTGTCAGTGCATTGTTGCCGCCTGTGGCAAGGAGGCAGAGCAGGAACAGCTCTCGCTCAGTGAGACCGACTCCATTTATCGTGAATACGGGCTCAGCTGGGGCCGGGTCTGGGGCCGGGGCGAGATCAGTTTCGGAGCTCAGCTTGTCTTTCACCGCGAGCAGGAGGGCAACTTCGTGCTTGCACAGCCCTCCGGAGAAAGGGCAGTTGCAGCTGTGGCTGACAACCATATCCCCATCCAGAACCACCTCTGTTGTGTAGTCCATTGTCCCGTGTACTGTTGCGGTGTATTTTGGCCCGTCAGAGCTAAGCAATTCCACGCGGCCGGTCTTCCAGTATTCGGAGCCGCGACGGGCTATCACCGGCCTTGCAAGACGCAGAAAATTGGAGAGTTTGATAATTGACATCTGAGCAAGATTTACCCAAATGTAGCCATTATCTTGAGTACTTGCAAGCGTTTGGCATAAAGAACTTTGAACTACAACGCCTTCCCGACGAGGTAGGATTTGTAGATGCAGTCGGATGAGGCGTAGTAGAAACTGCTGTTGTAGTCGTCAATCTTGTCCGCTATCCAGGAGTTGTACACCGTGATGAGGGTCTTGATGTACTGTCCGGGCTTGTCTTGCGTGATGCTGAGAATCAGGCGTTTATAGACCTTGGCTATGTCCCAGTAGGTGGGGACTGCATATTTGACGTCTGTTATGTCAAAATGGTCGTTCTCAATCCCGCATTCTTTTATCAGGTCATAGGCTACGCGTGCGATATTGTCGCTATGGTAGATGTCGGCCAGTTTGAATATCTTGGTCAGACGCTCTTCTCCAAGGGCGTTTACTATGACTCTGTTCCTGTTTTTCGTTTCTCTGGCTATGTATTCAATCAGGGCGCAGAGGTAGAAGAGGTCGTTGTGTCTTTTTAGTTCGCGTCCTGTCA
>JAEDLO010000020.1 GCA_016295245.1 Bacteroidales bacterium
ACCTGCGCACTTGACCCCTCTCAGAAGTGGTTCTGGGGCACATTGGGTGCGCAGGTGATTGACACGAAGCAAGGGCACCTGCCTTAGAAGGGCCTCTGGTGGGTCCTCGATGAAGTTTTGTCATTCACCTGCGCGGGTAACCCCCTCCAGAAGTACCTCTGAGGCATACGGAGTGCGCAGGTGAGACCTTTATCCCCTCACCTGCGCGGGCGCCCCCTCTCAGAAGTACCTCTGAGGCACCCTCGGTGCGCAGGTGATACGAATTGTCACTCTCCTGGGAGACGACACCCGGCCAGAGCCCTCTGTTGGGAAACCTTCCCGCGCAGGTGCTTTGCAGGAAGTGGAGGAGGCGGTATTGTATGGCAGAAAAGCAAATGGGACTCAAATCAGGCGAAGTTTGTGATAAAGTGACAAAAGTCCCAAGTAAAATTTGTAATTTAGATTAATTCTATTTTACTTTGCTAAACAAACCAATATCCGATTAGTATTATGAGAAGCATTACAACTTTTGATTTACAGTACGCACACCGCTTTTACGGGTTCAAGGGCGAAGCTCAGTATCTTCACGGCCATACCGGGGTCCTCACCATTGAAGTTGAGGACAGTGTCAATCCGGGCGTGAATATGGTTTACCCTTGCAATGAAATCCAGAAGATTGCCTGGAGCGTGCTGAAGAATTTCGACCACGCACTCATTCTCAGGGAGGATGATCCACTTCTTCCTGCAGTGCTGGATGTTTACGAGAAGCAGGGCATCAAGAATGGACACCCTCAGAACACGATGAAAGGCGAGGCCTTCAAGACTGAGCTTGCTACTGCTTACCCTGATTGCAGGCTTGTAGTCACCAAGGAGACTATGACCGTTGAAGGAATGATCAAGATTGTTTATGAGCTCCTCAAGGACAAGCTCAACATCGCCAAGCTCACCTTTACCAGCGGCGTCAATGCTGCAAGCGCAGAATTCACAGAGCGCCACGACATCGACCGTTGCCCGCTTTGCGGCATCTCCCTTGACGAAAACGGAGTCTGCCCTAAGTGCGGCTACCGCAAGTAATACTCAAGTTCTTTCATAACAACAAAAAAAGGATGACTAATAAGTCCAAATGGACTTAGAGGCCATCCTCTTTTTTTATTGTAATATAGCCTCCGAGCGCCGGCTGTACTCCTCAGGAACCGTCTCGCTGCGCTTGTTCTTCCACTTTATTGTTTACAATTTTTATAATAATCTTTTGGCGTGCCCCCCTTTACGCTTCGGAAATACCTGTTGAAAGAGGAAACAGAGTTGAATCCGCTCATTTGGGCCACCTGCGTCATGTTCAACCTTTCAGCATCTGTCATGTTTCGAAGTATGCTGCACGCCTCTTCAACCCTGAAGCGGTTTATATAATTATTGAAAGTACAGCCAAGACGGCGATTAAGGTAAATGGACAAGTATTTTGTATTGGATCCGATTTCAGTTGCCACTAAATTAAGTGAGAGCTGAGGATTCAGATACAGCTTGTCTGTTTCCATGCTCTGTTTCAGTTTGGGCTCTATTAACGAAGTAATGTACTGCAAGTTGTTCGGGGACGGATCTACGGCACTCCGGTCTTCCATTGAATCCCCAAAGGACTCAGTCAATGAAGCCTCAGAACTGCATTCCGGCGCAGTTGTATCCTCTTCGGCCGTGCAAATAATAATTTTGTGCCCCAAGGCCGACAGAATCATATATGAGCACACAACTATGGTGGAACTACAATACAATACTTCACTCAGCCAGGTTGTTTCCTTGAAGAAGACGGAATATGCAAACACCATAATGGAATAGGCAATGCAGGACACCACGACCCATCTCACATCGATATTATCGCTGTATGAATAATGCTCTTCTAAAAATTGCCTGTGTCTGAGAGCGGAATTTATGATGAAAATAAACTTCGCAACAGTAACCGAATAAGCAAGGATATATGCCGTCGTTACTATCCAAGCCTTTCCAATAATTGAGTAAACCGGGATAAACGCAAGCACCAAAACCGGACTTATCCAAACGAATGGCTTTCCCGTGGATTCCGGCTTTACCGCTTCAAGGAAGAAATTAACGACAACAAGCATAACCGACAAGTCGAGCAACTCCACCACGGCATTCACTAAGGAATTGTCCGCCATCGACCCGAAGAGGAAAATAGAATCCTTTAAAAGACCGACCGCCATGCATACAAATGAAATGAACAGAACCCGCATCATACGGTTCTGCTTCCTTTTGCCGAAAGTAAGTACGCAAAGAATGAGAAAAAACATTATGGTCGCTCCCCTCATCTGATGCGCCAACGCTTCAATAAAGCTTATGTTATCGTGCATTTGATTATATCCCGGTTATTGTGAGACAAAAGTAGCAAAATTACCCGTAACACACCCAGACCCAAAGGAATTAATTCCATTTTTGACAATAATTCAGAATATGACGTAAATGCTCCCGTTCGGACAATAGTCCTTTCGGGAGCGTTGAGTTACTCAGTAAAGGCGCTGCATTTACGGTATGCCATACAGCTCCGGAAACATTCAATGTCTAATAGCTTGTAAAATAGCTTTCGTCTGTAAAAAGTCTCTGTATGCCGCCGTCAATCAAAGTAAGTTCCTTGCTCTTGAACTTGCGGGTATTGTCAACAGAGGTAAAAGTTACAACATATTTGTCGGCCGTCTTGTACGAGGCAGGAGACTTTATGGACTCTCCCTTGTTCAGTATGCTGTTGAAAGACCACAGAGCCTTGGCCTCCTCCCCGGATGCATTCCATTCATCAGCCTTGTAAAGCCGGATATTGCTTATCGGGAAATCCGACTTGTTCTCAATCTGCACATCGCCACAGATGTCCCTGATGAAATCCTGGAGAGGGAACACATATTCTATCTTGCCAATATCGTCGTAACTAAAATCGTCAAGGTCGGCTTTGGTCGACAAGAAACTCATTGCCCCGTATTTCGGCTTTGCGCTTATACGGAGGGATATCGGTTTTGCGGTTGAATTGTCCGCTGCCGAAGGCACGCGCCAAACCCAGAAAGATCTGATTGAAGTAGTTGACCTGTATGACCGGGCACTTCCCTCGTCAAAGCCACGGCTTGAGCCCCAGTCGAATTTCGGAAGGTTGTTGTAAACCAGTTTGTAACCTACTTTGTTTCCGCTTCCGGTTTTGACTATATCCATATCGCTGATACTCCTGGTTTCTTTGTTTGACCAGGTCCAACCCATGGAGATCTTTGCATTGCCGCTGATGGCCGGGCCTTTTTTACTTATCGAAGGTGATACGGACACATCGGTGTTCAAGCTGAAAGAAGATGAAGACTCGTAATTTGTAGCTCCGACGACTCCCTCAGGAGATGGCGTGCCTGATGAAGTGAAATAGATGAAGTTGTCGCTGAGAGGCTTTTGTGTAACAGCATCAACCGGAGTCACATCGAATTCCACCTCCTGGCAGTACATTCCGCAGATTCTCACATAACAGCCTCCGTGCCTGTTCCACCACTTTCCCTTGTACATGTCGCTGTTCGCTATCGAGGCTGTCATATCTACAAGATAATAATCTCCCGGACTGACATTGGTCTCATATGAATGAATCTGATGGATATCAAAAGTAAAGGTTACACTCATATTGCCGGAGATATAGTCCGGATCCGACCATAATAGCTGACGCACTTTTTTCTTGGCGCTATCATTGAAGGTGTATGAGTAGTGGTAGGCATTAAATATGTTTTTTACATCATCCGGTTTTTCGGAATCGGCCTTGACCTCAGCACCCTCAACTTTGAGTTTGCATTCGTCAAGATCCTTGCCGACATCTTCAATCCACAAGCTCAAGAGTGAGTACAAATCATTGTAGTCATCTTCCAAATCAGTGAAGAAGTCTTCGCCGCCCCCTTCTTCCACCTCAACCTCATCTTCGTCTTTCGGCTGAACCAGATAATCGTCAAAGGTATCTTCCTCAAAGACTATATGATTGTGGTTCAACCAGTTGAAAGAGAAAATCAAAGCATTTTCCAGATCCGGAGCAACCGGAGCCCCATACCAGTCGTGGGTAGAGAACCATCTTTCAACATTATCAGACGTTGGATTGACTACGGCGATAATTCCGCAATTCTCATATACTCTGGTCAGATCTTTTTCGTAGGCGGGATCAAGGGCAGGGACAATCAGCAGTCTGGTCTTGTCCGTTACCGTTGCGGACACTTTCGGAAGGAGGGATTCAAGCGACTCCTTCATATCGTCGTCACAGCCTCCCAAGATCACGGCATCGTAACCCAGTTCCACACCTGTATTAGCGTTGTGAATGCAGATATCTTGTTCCGTAGGTACAGGTTCGAGGCCAACATCCTTTTTACAAGAAAAAAGCAGGGCCATCGGAAGGATAAGCGCCAACGGCCTCACAATAGAAAACAACCTTTTCATACTCTTTATGGTTTTTGTTTGACGCATAAAATTAAAACAGCTCTTCGGAGCAACAATAAAAAATCAGTCCAAATGAGGAAAAATCTAACTCAAAACCAGAAAAAAAATCGAGGTGAGTTCAAATCTCGGAAAAACCGAAACTTGAACTCTCCCTCGGACATACTGATGACGGAACTCCCAGGCTCCGCCGGAATACGCTATTTATACATAAAGCGGCGGATGCTACCCTTAGGGGTCTTGCTGAAAGGTTCGTAGCGGAGCTCGAAACCGCTTACCTGCGAGTAAGACGGAATCTTGGCGTTGAGGGCCTCGATGTTCTGTTCCATCACGGCAGAGAGCGCATTTGCATCGAGATGATCGGCAGCGGCAAGATCCATATTCGGCACAATCAGGGCAACAAGCAGGCCTTCCCTTTCCACAACGATGGACTCAGCCACATATGGAAGGGCATTGAGCACAACCTCAATCTCTTCAGGGAAGATGTTCTGGCCGTTGGTAGTAAGAATCATATTCTTGCAGCGTCCCATAAGGAATACCACATCATCGTCATCCACTATACCGATGTCACCTGTCCTGAACCAGCCGTCTTCTGTCATCACCGAAGCTGTAGTTTCAGGGGCCTTGTAGTAACCTTCGAACACCACGTCACCCTTGATGAGCACTTCACCCGGGATGGAATGAGGCTCCGGAGACTCAATCTTGAGCTCAACCCAAGGCTTCTGGTATGCGCCCACCGACTTGAGCTTGTATGCTCCAGCCTTGCCCAGACAGATGGTAGGGGCGGCCTCGGTCATACCGTATCCCGTAACGAAAGGAGCCTTCATCTTCAGGGCGAGAAGTTGTTCGAGATGGGCAGGGATAGCTGCACCACCGGTAACGAAAAGCTCTACATTGCCACCAAGGGCCTGCATCAGAATGATGCGCAGGGCATCGCAGAAATCAGGATTGTTCTCGTAATCGGCAAGCTTGGCCTCGCCGCTCTTACTGTGGATGAACTCTCCGATGGAGGACTCAATCATCTTGGTGAGGATGAGCGGAACGGCGAAGAACACTGATGGCTTGTACTGCTGCATCGCAGGCTTGAGGTTTGCCGGTACCGGAGGAACATAGAGGACACACAGGTGCATTCCGAGGCACAGCGGAGCAATCATATCATACACAAGGCCAAAGATATGGGCGTATGGAAGCACACTCACATAGCTGTCTCCCTCTCTGTACGGAAAGTTCTTAGGGATGAGGTCAATGTTGGCGCTGAAGTTGCGCACGGTCAGCATCACGCCCTTTGGATTGCCTGTTGATCCCGAAGTGTACATAATGGCACAGAGCTCATCCATCTGCCTCTGCGGATAGTTTACATCCTCAGGCTGTAGCCCCTGCGGGTAAGCGGCGGCAAAAGCGGCTGCGCGGTTCTCATAAATTGAAGCGAAATCCCCGCGCGATGCGAGCAGCTCTCCGCTCTTGAGGTCGATGGCCGCAAGCAGCTGAGGCATAGTCTCAAAGTCCATTTTTGAGAAAATGGCCTTCTCGGTATAAAGGAGACGGCTGTCAGAATGGTCAACAAGCACCTGGGTGTCAGACGGGGTAAAGCCGTTGAAAAGCTGTACGGATACATAGCCCCCGGAAACCGCTGACATAAATGCCTCGGCCCACTGCGAGCTGCTGCGGGCATTGATGGCAATCTTGTCGCCGGCATTCAGGCCGACGTTTTTATACATAAGCTGGTTTTCCGCAATCTTTGCGGCAAGCTGACCATAAGTCAGGCTTGAGGTACGGAACTCATCAAGGGCCGGCTGGTTCCAGCGCTTCTTGACAGAGTTCTCAAAGGTCTTGATAAAGTACTGCATTTTGTATTTGTGAGTTGTTGGAGTATTAAGCCAAATCCATTTCCGTGCGTTTAGCCTTGATGCCCAAGGAGTTAAGCTCTTGCTCGAAATAGTTCTCGAAGGAAGATTCGGAAATGCCGCGTGAGAAATTGATCACCAGATGGTCACCGAAGCCGATGCAGGCCGTCGCGCCCGAGGTGCCACGCTGCCTGCCGAGGATGAAATCCATTTCACGCACGTGTGCTGCCATCGCCTCAGGAAGAGTGATTTTGCCGAGGTTTGACAGGGTCTGTGAACAGTATCTGTCCCCTTTCAGACGGTTGACGGTATCAATTACAGGACGTTTGAGCAGCCTTGGGATGGAGCGCACGAAGATACTGTCCTCAAGACTCACATTCCGTGCAATCTTTGGCCTGAGGTTACACTTCATCGTGAAAAGATTCTTCTGGAGTGAGACAGTCTTGATAATATCTTCGAAACTGAAGTAACCGTGTGATACATCCACACCCAGGTGCATATATGAAGAATAGTTTCTCAAAGTCATACCACCGAAAATCCTTCTGAGGTCGATAGGAACATTGACCTTGAGGACATTTCTTCTCGGGCGGGGATCATCTGCATGGACATTCTGGAGAGCGCTAACCATCAGGGCTGTGACAGTATCAGTTAGAGTATAGCCCATATTTGCGGAATACGCCTTCAGCTCCGACATAGGGATGTCAAAACGTATATTGTGAAGCACACCACCAGCCTCTTTTGTTCCTTTGATGTGATATGCCGGATCGTTTTTCTCCAAAGCGCCCTTCAGTCCGCTGAACGCACGGAAACTGTCTTCAATCTCTTTTTCGACAGGGGTATCTGCGGGGTTGAGGATAAGATTGTTGTATTCGATTTGGATACCGTGGCGAAGTCTGAGATATTCGCCGGTCAGTGTCATAAGAAAGGTCAGGGCTGCATTGCCGTCTCCCAGCACGTGGAAGATATCGAGCACTATGCGCCTGCAGTCAGCGCTGACACGGAACATATAGCCACCGTTTTTCTTGAAGTCAAATCTGTCAAGGCGGTCAAGGGGCGTCACTTTCGGAGCAGCATCAAGCTTCTCGAGATACCACCAGAAAGCTCCGTTGGAGAGCGTGTATCCGAAATGAGGTATGCGCCTTACTGTCGCTTCAAGGGCTGACTGTAGCGTTGCTTCGTCAACCATCTCGTCCAGGCTGACGCAAAGACGGAAAAGAGAGGCATAGCTGCGGCTCAGGCAGGCCGGGTAAATATTGGAGGCATTGTCAAGCCTCAGTCTTATAGGTGTTGTCATAACAGCGTTCAAATCAAAAACGCTGCAAAATTATTTCCGGCTCTCCTTTTGGGAAAGAAAGTGCAACGGGGACGAAGTTTTAGTTATGAAAACCCTGATTTTGGGACGAAAACGGCAAAAATAGGGACCAATTCAGAATAAAACTAATTTTATCCCTGACTGTTTTGGGATAAAAAGAGGGCAGAATTCCGGCCTGCAAGAGCTCCCGTACAGAACGCACCCTGAAGATTGTAGCCTCCAGTATCGGCATCGAAGTCCATAAGTTCTCCACAGAAATACAAGCCCTCAACGAGCCTTGAAGCCATAGTCTTCGCTATGATTTCATCGGTATCCACGCCTCCGGCGGTCACGACGCAACGCTCATAGCCCACGAAACCCGCAAGAGGAAAGCGCCAGGCCTTCAGGCGCTTGGCTATGGTTGGCAGATTGATCCAAACCTTGGTATCGCGCCGGCCTCTGCGCTCAACAGTGATGATATCCGGATTCATCAGATTGAAGCCCGGGATAAGGTCCCAAGGCATCAGTTTTCCAAGAAGAATACGACACTTCTCCTTCTCCCTGAGCCGTCTTGAGCGGGGATCGGTATCCACCTCTTTCCACAGCGCCTTGACTCTTTCAGTGAGCTCCGTAAGATCAACTCCGGGTTTGAGGTCAAGCTCCAGACAGCAGCGTGATCCGTTTATCATAGACTTCACAGCCTTGCGGCTCAACTGAAAACCCAGAGGCCCCTCCATTCCCCCATCAGTGAAATCAAGGTCACCGAACTCCGAATCAGCCACAGTCCCTTCGATCTCCAGACTAAGTCTGACATTCTTGAGCTGCACTCCCTTGAGGCTTTCTCCCAGGGGCGAAAGGGCTTCGCTCCTGTCTATGTGCAGGCCGTCCGGCTTGCTGATTTCCTTGTAGAGGGCGGGAACAAGGGCGGTAAGGGACGGGAAGGTCGGGGTGATATGGTGGCCGAGCGAGCTGGCGAAACGGTAGCCGTCTCCGCTAGAGCCGGTTGTGGGATAGCTCAAGCCACCGGTAGCCAGAATCAAGGCCTTACAGTGACAACAGCTGCTGTCCGAAAGATCCAGGGCAAAACCTCCCTGTTCCCTTCTTACTTCCAGAACCTCGATTCCCGTCACTATTTTGACTCCCACTGAATTGCAGGCGAGCACCAGCGTGTCCACCACATCCGATGCGTGATATGAAGTCGGGAATGCGCGGTCTCCGCGTTCAATGACGCTTTTCATACCGAAACTATCGAAAAAATCGACGAGTTTCTCAGGAGTGAGGTTATAGAAAGCCGATTTGATAAAAGGTACCTTGGACCTGATGTGGCCAGAGAAGTCATTCCAATCCTTAACATTGGTGAAATTGCAACGCCCCTTGCCTGTTATCATTAGTTTACGGGCAGGACGCGGCATCTTCTCGAGCACGGTCACCTGAGCGCAAACACCCTCATTTGCAAGTGTTGCGGCTGCGTGGTAGGCCGCCATAAGACCAGACGCGCCTCCGCCTATTACGACTATTTCAGCTTTCATTTCTTCCGGGTACAAAAAAAGGGAAAGCTTAGCACATCGCACCGCTACGACCTCCTACCCTTGCTACCTTCCGGTCCTGGGGGAGTTCAGAGGGAGCTGGTCGTGTACGACTTTCCCGCTGCAAAGTTAATAAAATATCAGATACTGTCAAAAATCAGCGGAAGAATATCATCCACTTTGTCAAATTTCCAGATTCGCGATGCCCCTATCATAATCACTGACAGTGGTTTTCGAGCTTTGGCCTGATACTGGGCCATCACCTGTCGGCAGGCGCCGCAAGGGGTTGCGGGTTCAGAGCCAAGGCGCCCCATCACACCGCCGGCGAGGGCCAGCGAGAGTATATCCTTATCGGGGTAAGTCGCTCCCGCAGAGAACATTGCGGTACGCTCGGCGCAGAGGCCCGAAGGAAAGGCGGCGTTTTCCTGATTTGCGCCTTTGACTATCTTGCCGTTTGACAGACGCACGGCCGCCCCGACATGGAAATGCGAATACGGGGCATAAGCTCCGCCCATCGCCTCTATCGCCGCGCGAGCGAGCTCGCGGTCATCATCTTCAAGCTCTTCTATGGTCCGAAATTCGTGGAAACGGATATTGATCTGTTTTTCTGTCATCGCAGATGTGATTGGTCCGCAGCAAATATAACAATTTTTCAATACTGGATTACACCGCTACCCAGCATTTCACCGTCAAGGGCATACCATACGGCGAATTGTCCTGCAGTTATGCTGCGCTGAGGCAGGTCAAAAAGCACGAACAGCCCGTTTTCACGACAGATCAGCAAGGCATCCTGCAAAGGCTGGCGATAGCGGATGCGTACTTTATAACGGCGCATCTGCCCGGGCTCCATCTTTTCCGACGGGCGTATCCAGTGGACTTCCTCCGGAAGTATCCTCAAACAGCGCCTCATAAGGCCCTTATGGTCCTCACCTTCACCGACATAGACCCTGTTCGAGGCGACATCGGTGGAAATCACGAAGATAGGCTTGGAGTGGCCGCCTATGCCCAGGCCCTTCCTCTGTCCCATAGTGTAGAACTGGGCTCCTTCGTGACGTCCCGCTATCACGGCGTAAGGGTTTGGCTTGTATCGGGTCTTCTTGATATGCTTCTTGCCTGAGCGATAGGTCTCGGTCTCGAACTGTATTCCTGAGTAGTCAAGAGGTCTGGAAAGTTCCAGAAGATCCTCATCAGAGAGGTTTTCGACAGGCACCCCAAGCAGGCTGCAGTCCAGGGCATATTTTTCAGACTGCTCATACCAGGCATCAAAAACTTCCACCACGTCCCCCTCGCAGCTCTTGAGCTTCTGCTGAAGGAATACCGGCAGATCAACCTTGCCCACAAAGCAGATGCCCTGGGAGTCCTTCTTGTCGGCCGAAGGCAAATCCGCCTCGGCGGCAAGCCGGCGCACCTCCGGTTTGAGCAGGTCTCCGATCGGGAACATCGCCGAAGAGAGCTGTTCCTGATTAAGTTGACATAGAAAATAGCTCTGATCCTTGTTGGGGTCGGTTCCGGCAAGGATCCTGCAAGTCCCGTCGGGAAGGGTTTCCTTGCGGCAGTAATGTCCCGTCGCCACCATATCCGCGCCCAGCTTGCGGGCGGCCTCGAGAAAGGCGTCAAACTTTATCTCGCTGTTGCAGAGCACGTCAGGATTGGGCGTACGCCCCTTGGCATACTCATCGAACATATAATCCACGACCTTGGCGCGGTATTCCCGGCTCAGGTCCACAAAGTAGAACGGAATGCCTATCTTGCGGGCAACCATCTCAGCGACGAAGCGGTCCTCTTCCCACTCGCAGTCGCCGTGAAGCGTGCCTTCGGTGTCGTGCCAGTTCTGCATAAACATCGCAAACACGTCATAACCCTGCCTTTTGAGCAGCAGCGCAGCCACGCTGGAGTCCACGCCTCCCGAAAGTCCTACACAGATTTTCATCGGCCCGCCCCCTTCTCCGCATCAAGCGCAGCGGCGACAGCCGTTGCCACGTTTATGCCGTCCATCGCGCTCGAAACTATGCCTCCGGCGTAACCGGCTCCCTCGCCGCAAGGGTAGATGCCCGGGATGGAGACATATTCGCAGCTTTGGGCGTCGCGCGGAATCCTCACAGGCGAGGACGTGCGGCTTTCGACAGCCAGCAGAAGCGCGGCGTTTGTGTAGTAGTTGCGTATGCCCACCCTCGGGAAAGCCTTGCGCAGGCGGTCTGCTACCATAGGCGGTAGCAGCTCGTGAAGCGGTGCGGACACTATACCCGGACGGTAGGATGTCTCCGGCAGTGATTTTGACATCTTTCCGAGGCAGAAATCCTCCATCCTCTGGGCGGGAGCCGCCATATTATTGCATTCCGGCGAGCAAACCACGGCATCAGGGTCGCTCTTTTTGCCCTTCATCTTGCGCGCAGGGCGGTTTTTCGCCTCGACGAGTGCGCTCTGGGCGTAATCATACATCTTCTTCTCGACTTCGTGCTGGAAGTCCATCAGGCGCAAAGGGCTGTCTCCGGCCACGTCCTCCGGCTCAATCTGCACCACGACGCCGGCGTTTGCGAACTTACCGTTGCGGGCGGAATTGGACATACCGTTGAGCACTACGGTGCCTTCTTCGGTGGACGACGGCACCAGAATGCCGCCGGGGCACATACAGAAGGAGAACACGCCACGGCCGTCAACCTGCTCGACAAAGGAGTACTCCGCTGCCGGCACGCCCGGCTTCCACGCGCCGTGATACTGGCTCCAGTTGATCTTTTCCTGCGGATGCTCAACCCTCACGCCCAGCGCGAAGCCCTTGGCCTCGAGGCTTCCGCCCTTGGCCTGAAGCATCTCATACACATCCCTTGCGGAATGGCCAGTGGCCAGGATAACCTTCGAAGCGGCAAAGAAGCGACCGTCCGCGCAGCGGCAGCCTTCGGGGCTGATTTCCACCACGCGCGCCCCGAAGTGATACTCTCCTCCCCTGGCAGTTACGAAATTGCGAATATTCTCAACTATGGCAGGAAGCTTGTCGGAGCCGATGTGGGGATGGGCGTCAATCAGGATGTCCGGCGATGCGCCGAACTTCACCAGCTGGTAGAGCACTTCGCGTATGTCGCCGCGCTTGCTTGACCGGGTGTAAAGCTTGCCGTCCGAAAAAGCGCCTGCACCGCCTTCACCGTAGCAATAGTTCGACTCGGGGTCAACCACGCCTTCGCGCGAGAGCCTGGCCATATCGAACTTGCGCTCGTGGACATTCTTGCCGCGTTCGAGCACTATCGGCTTGTAGCCCAGCATAATGAGCTTGAGCGCCGCAAACATACCCGCAGGCCCGGCGCCTACTACGGCCACTGCAGGCCTGTCCGCAACTGAGTCGCAGTACTCCGGAAGCGAATAGGGCACATAAGCGTCCTCCGGCGCATAAGCTTCATACTGATAGCGCCATACAGGCTCCTTGCGGGCATCTATGGAGCGCTTCTTGAGCACCCACTGCAGGCCGCCGGCCTTCGCCTCAATCTCCTTCAGGCGCGGTTCCCGTGTAAGGGGGCAGGATATCTCGAATGTCTTCATAAACAGGCTCTAGAAATCGGACATTCGCGACACCGGAGCCACGTCCAGAGGGGTTCTCTCCCCTGCCAGATAATGGTGGTAACCGGCGATTGCGATCATAGCCGCATTGTCCGTAGTAAATTTGAATTCAGGCAGATAGGTATTCCATCCCCGCTTGGCGCCCTCCTTGACGATGCGATCGCGAAGGCCGCTGTTGGCGGAAACGCCGCCGCCTATGGTAATCTCGCGGATTCCGGTCTGCTTTGCCGCCTTGATGAGTTTGCCCATCAGGATGTCAATGAGCGCCTTCTGGAAAGAGGCGCAGATGTCCTCCTTGTTCTTCTCCATAAACTGCGGGTCCTTTGCCATCTCGTCCCTGACGAAATACAGCAGGGAGGTCTTGATGCCCGAGAAGCTGTAGTTCAGCCCCTCGACGCGCGGCTTTGCGAACTGGAAGCGGTTTTCATCGCCGAGTTTTGCCAGCCTGTCGATGACAGGACCTCCCGGATAGCCCAGACCCATCATCTTTGAGCACTTGTCAAAGGCCTCGCCGACGGCGTCGTCTATGGTCTGGCCGAGAATCTCGAAATGCAGGGGGTCGTCCACCCTGACTATCTGGGAGTTGCCTCCGCTTACCAGAAGGCACAGGTACGGGAAGGAAGGCTCCCTGACCGCTTTGCCCTCTTCGCGGATGAAGTTCGCCAGAAGGTGGCCCTGGAGATGGTTCACCATCACTATCGGGATGTCAAGCGCAAGGCCCATCGCCTTGGCGAAAGACGTGCCTACCAGGAGCGAGCCGAGCAGTCCCGGCCCCCTTGTGAAGGCGATTGCGCTAAGTTCCTCAGGCTTCACCCCCGCCCTTGAGAGAGCCTCGCTCACCACTGGAACGATATTGAGTTCGTGGGCCCTGGAAGCAAGTTCGGGCACAACTCCTCCATAAGCCTTGTGGACATCCTGGCTCGCAATTACGTTCGACAGAAGGTAGCCGTCGCGGATTACGGCCGCCGAGGTGTCGTCGCAAGAAGATTCTATTCCGAGGATAATGTCTGCCATACGAATGATTAGTCTTGAAAATACTCGGCAAATTTAGTAATAAATATTATATTTGTAGATTCAAAAAATGTATAAAAAAGGCAGTTACATAACGGCCAGAGCCATAGGGGCCGTCTTTTTCCTGATACTCTGCTGCTTCGTGGCGGTTCAGACCCCCTATGTTCAGACCAGAGTGACAAAAAAAGCCCTCAGCCGCCTGCTGGAGAAACTGCCTGCAAGCGTCACATACAACCGCATCGAGGTGATGTCCTCGGGCGTGTTGAAAATCGACGGCCTCGCCGTCACCGACAGTTCCCCTTACACCCTTGACGTCTATCAGCGCGGCTGGGACAGCGAAGACACCCTCTTCCGCGCCAAGAGCATCACCGCCACCTTCACCCTCGCGAGCCTCTTCGCCAAGGAGGGCATCCATATGGGCAGGGTCAGCATCGAGGACGGCTATATGCACCTGATCATCGAGCCAGGCAAGCGAAACAACATCATCCGTATGTTCAATCTCTCGCCAGCCACAGGCCCCGTTCCCCCGGGCGGCAAGATCTTCGACATCAGGAAGGTCAGGCTCAAGAACTTCCGCTACAGGATGAACAACTTCGACAAGGAGTTATATCCCCACACGGGCAAAGGCATCAACTTCGAAGACCTTGACGTGACTGTCAGCGAACTGCGCGGCCACTCCCTCAAGATGGCCGGAGGCGTGATGTCAGGAACTTGCGACTTCGCCGCAATGAAAGAAAAATCCGGCTTCAACGTTCACAGCATAAGCGGCAAAGCCTCCGTCGGCCAGGGCAAAGCCCTGGTGGAAGACCTCCACATCATCGACGATTACTCCGACATTCGGCTCGCCCACTACAAAATGAGCTACCGTTGGGGTGGCGACTTCGCCCAATTCATCAGCAAGGTCCTCATAGACGCCAAGTTACGTCGCTCAAGCGTGGCGATGAAGTCCATCTCGTATTTCAGCAAAGGCGTCTTCGACCACAGCCCTTCAGTCTTCGACATCCGCAAGGGCAGCTTCAGGGGCTACGTCAACGACTTCACCGTCACGGGAATTGACTTCTCCGACAAGGGCACAGGAGTGTCCGGCAAAGTCCAAACCTGCACCCTCACCGGCATCCCGGACATAGCCGACAGCTATCTCTCCACAAAAATAGGCAATCTGAGCTTCACCACCCGAGGCCTTTCGCGCCTGCTCAGCGGCCTCTCGCCGGCAAAGCTTGATTTCAGTTCCTTGACTCCGGGCGAAAGATACAGCGCCGAAGTCGAGGTCGAGGGTCCTTTCAAGCGCCTGTCCGCCAATCTGAGGCTTTCCTCAAAAAAAGGCGGGGTCTATCTTGACGGAATGCTGCGCAACCTGATGACTTCAAGACCTCTGGAGATGGACCTTCGGGCCAGCACCAGCAAGTTTGATATCGGCAGCCTTCTGAGCACTGACAAACTCGGCCAGTGCTCGATGATGACCGCCGCAAGGATTAAGCTGAACCCCGGCAATCCTGAAATCCACGTGGACACCATCCACGTCGCCTCACTCAACGCCCTGGGCTACAACTACTCGGGCATCCACGGCAACGGCTCTCTGCGGAACCACACACTCGCGGCAAGCCTCAATGCCGACGACCCCAACCTGAAGTTCAGCCTCTCCGGCCTGACGGATCTTCAAACCGTGGACGGCTACCGCCGCTACAAGCTCGTAGGCAGTTTCCCGACCATCAACCTCAGCGAGCTGAACCTCGACAAAAGGGGTGCGAGCTCACGCGCCAGCCTGGGTTTGTATCTCAATGCTGTCCAAGACAGCCTCTTCCTCAAGGGAGAGGGCCACATCGGCGACCTGTGTCTCGAATCCTCAGGCAAAAAGCAGGAGCTTGGAGACATCACCCTTCGCGCTCATCCTTCAGGCAAGGAACAATGCTACCGGCTCGAATCGGGCTTCCTGAGCGGCGCGCTGATAGGAAGCGGCACGCTCGTGGATTTCATCTCTGACGTCCAGAAGGTGACAACCAGAAGGGAGCTGCCTGCCCTCTACCGCGACAGCCTCGCCACCCTCCAGAGCACTGGAGCATACGACCTCCAGCTCCGTTTCCACGATTCGCGGCCTCTAATGTCCTTCGTCTCTCCGGGGCTCTACATTGCTGACGGAACCGACTTCGTCCTGTCAATGGACAGGGATGGCGACCTGAGCGCCCGTCTGAGTTCGCCGCGCCTGGCATCGGGCACAACCTACATCAAGGACGTCAGCCTGGTTATCGACAACTTCGCTTCCAGTCTCAACATCGACCTGACAGGTTCGGAAGCCAGCGCCGGCAGCCTTGGCATCAGCAAGCCTTCCGCCAACGTCTATGCCCACAACAACCAAGCCCAACTCGCCATCCGGTATGACAACAGTTCGGAAGAAGGCGGCTACGGAGACATTTTCATAAACGTCGATTTCCTGCGCGACCCATCCGGCCATCTGGCCTTCAGGGCACATCCCCTCAACTCCCTGATCAACGACGGAGTACGCAACTGGGAGCTGGGAGAATCCGACCTGCTATTCTCAAAGGGAGACATCCTCATCAGTAACTTCAGCCTCGAAAGCGGACTGCAGAGCATACACATTGACGGCGGTCTGTCCAACGAGCGCGCCGACACCCTATCGCTTAAGGTCAACAACCTGGACCTCTCGATCATTGACCTCTTCCTGAAGAAAAAGAGCCTGGTCAGCGGATCAATGGGAGGAGAAGCCTTCATCATCTCCGACGGCGAGCTCGCCAAGGGTATGCTGATGAACTTCAAGACCGACTCGCTGGCCGTCGCCGGACGCAGCGCAGGAGACATCACCCTTGCCAGCAGCTGGAGGGGCGAGGGACGCGAAATCGGCATCTACCTTCTGGACCGTCTTGAGGGCCGTGACATGCTCTTCATCGACGGAATCTATATGCTCGACAGCCGCATCCTGAGCCTGTCCACCCACATAGACAAATTCCCGTTCGAGCTGGTAGAACCGTTCGTTTCACCGATTCTGAGCGAGCTTGGAGGCAGTCTCTCAGGCCGTATGGAAGCCAATGGACCGCTGGAAGAGCTTAGCGTCCAGAGCAGCGACCTGTTCATCTCGGATATGATGGCCAGGATAGGCGCGACCGGCGCACGCTATTTCATCCGGGGCCCTATCGACTTTGACCACAATGCAGTCCTGCTCAACGGCATCGATATCCGCGACGACAGCAACGGAAGAGCCACCCTTGACGGAACACTCAATCTCACCAACCTCAAACAGCCGCACATCCAAGCAAACATAGCCTTCCAGAACCTCAAGGCCATCGACTTCAGCGAAAAGGAGAGCAAGAACCTCTATGGCCTTATAAGGGCCAGCGGTTCTGCGGACATCAGCGGACCGTTCTCAGCCCTGAACATCGACGCCGACATATCCTCTTCCGGACCGGGAGAACTCAGGGTTCCTACGTCCGGCAGTCTGACCAGCACAACCAGCGACCTTCTGGTCTTCACCGAGAGGAAGAAGGAAATCGACCCTTATGAAGAAATGCTTGCAAGGGACCGGCAGGAGCGCAAATCATCCGGCGACCTTAAAGCACACGCCAGGGTAAACATCAGCCCTGAGGTACAGATCATCGTCGAAATCGACAAGTCCACCGGCAATATGGCCCGCTTCACAGGAGCGGGAGACCTGTCGGTCAATCTGCGTCCTTCCAAGGAAATTTTCAGCCTCAACGGAGACTACAACATCAGGAACGGCCTTTACCAGTTCGTGCTTCCGGGCATCCTCGCCAAGGACTTCTCCATTGAGGACGGCAGCTCGATCAGGTTCAACGGTGATATTCTCAACACGGAGATGGACATCGATGCGAAATACTCTCTTAAGACAAGCCTCGGGTCCCTGATTACCGACACGACTTCAGTATCGAGCCGAAGGTTGGTGGAGTGTGGCCTGAACATCGCAGGCAGACTCAACGCACCGGAACTCACTTTCGCCATCGACGTTCCTGACCTTGACCCTACGACCAGAACCCAGGTGGAGAGCGCTCTGAATACCTCCGACAAGATTCAGAAACAGTTCGTGGCCCTGCTGCTTATGGGCTCGTTCATCCCTAGCGAGTCATCCGGTGTATTCAACTCCTACAATGTCCTGTATTCGAGCGTCACCTCCTTGATGGCCAACCAGATAAACCAGATTCTCCAGAGGCTTGACATTCCTTTGGACATAGGTTTCGGCTACCAGACAGGCACTACAGGCAAAGACATCTTCGACGTCGCCATCTCCACCCAGCTGTTCAACAACAGGGTGATAGTCGGCGGAAGTGTCGGCAACAGGCAATACCGTTCTTCAGGAGGAAGTTCGAACGTAGTGGGTGATCTGGATATCCAGGTTAAGCTCGACCCGCGCGGACAATTCCGTCTCAATCTCTTCTCCCACTCGGCCGACGACTACACCAACTTCCTTGATAACTCCCAGCGAAACGGTGGCGGCTTCAGCTACCAGAGGGAGTACCGCAGCGTAGGAGGGTTCTTCCAGAGCATCTTCAGTTCGAAGAAAAAACGCCAACAGCGCGACTCGCTCGACAGGGAGCGAAGAGGCGAAGCCGTCCACACCATCAAAATTGAAGCAGAAAATGAACAATAAAGGCTCACTATATCTCATTCCCGCCCCACTGGGAGACTGTCCACTGGACAGCATACTCCCCGCAGAGGTCCTCCGCACTGCCTGCGCTCTCAAGATCTTCGTCGTTGAGCAGACCCGCACCGCAAGGCGTTTCCTTTCCGCCTACGGCCTTAAAGGCCATATCGAGGAGCTGGAGTTCCACGAGTTGAACGAACACAGCAGTTCCGCCGACATCGAGCAACTCGCAACCCTTTTCGACAGGGGTGACGTTGGGCTCATCTCTGAAGCCGGTCTGCCTGCTGTCGCCGACCCGGGTGCGGACCTGGTCGCCCTGTGCCACAGGAAGGGCATACGAGTGGTGCCGATGGTCGGCCCTTCTTCGCTGATGCTCGCCCTTATGGCCTCGGGACTCAACGGACAGTCCTTCGCCTTCAGGGGCTACATCCCCGCCAAGTCGGACGAGAGACCTGCCGCCCTGAAGGAACTGGAGAAAGTCTCTGCAAAGTTCTCCCAGAGCCAGCTGATCATCGAGACCCCATACCGCAATGACGCGCTCTTCGGCGATATGCTCAAATACCTCTCGGACAAGACGCGAATCTGCATCGCCGCAAACCTGACCCTTCCGGACCAGCTGATTCTTACCCGCAGGGTGGGAGAATGGAAAAAGAACCCGATAAGCATAGGCAAGCGCCCCTGCGTTTTCATAGTGCTGGCCTGATGTTGCCTAATAATTTCTCAAGTATCAATGGAAAAAGCTAGACTTACATTTCTAGGCACAGGAACTTCCCAAGGTGTGCCGATGATAGGCTGCGACTGCCCGGTATGCACTTCCACAGACCACAGGGACAAGAGGCTCCGCGCCTCCGCCCTCATCGAATATTGCGGACTGACCATACTGGTCGACGCAGGGCCTGATTTCAGATACCAGATGTTACGTCAGGGTGTCAACCACCTGGACGCCATACTCCTTACCCACAACCACAAGGACCACACAGGAGGCCTTGACGATATCAGGGCTTTCAACCTGCTCGAGCGTCATCCCGTCAACATCTATTGCCTTGACAGGGTTGAAAAGGCCTTGAGGGGCGAGTACCCTTATGCCTTCGCCGAGAACAAGTATCCGGGTGCGCCCGAGTGGAGGGTCCACACATTCGATCCGTCGAAGCCCTTCACTGTCCCGTCCAACGCCAATGAGGAAATCCTCGTATGGGAAAAAGGCTTCGGTTACCGCCACTACCCCGCCAAGAGCCACGCCGACGCCAAGGCCGAAATCATCCCGCTCCAGGGCTGGCACCACAATGAGAAGATTTTGCCGGTAGTAGGCTACCGCTTCGGCAACATCGCCTACCTTACCGACATCCACAGGATGGATGATGCCGTTATTGAAAAAATAAAGGGCGTAGATTACGTTACCCTCGGCTGCGTCAAGATAGACGAGCACTATGCACATCCTTCGCTACAGCAGTGTCTGGATTTCTTTGAGAAAGTCGGAGCCAAGGAGTCATACATCACCCATATGTCCCACCTGCTGCCAAAGCACAGAGAATTTGCGGCAATGCTCCCAGACCACGTCCACCCGGCCTACGACGGGCTTGTCATAGAATAACGTCCACGAGCTTGTTCACCAATGCCGGATCGTATTCGCGCTCTACGCGGATATAGTTTCCGGTGTAGCCTTCCATCATTCCCTTGCGGCTGGTGGACTCGAAGAGAACCTTTTCCTTCACTCCCCTGTTCTGCTCCACGAAGGAGTCGTGGAGCTTGCGGCAGAGTTCTTCCAGATCGGCGACCCTGCGTTTCTTTTCCTGCTCGCTGACCTGCATAGGCATTGAGGCTGCAGGGGTTCCGGGGCGCTTGGAATATGGGAAAACGTGGATGAAGGCAGGACGGATTTCCTCGATGAAAGCCTTTGTCCGGAGATATAGTTCCGGTGTTTCATACGGAAGACCGACCATCACGTCTATTCCGAAGAACACCTTCGGAGAGCCGTTCTTTTCCATCTTATTCCTTATATATTCTATACGGCTCCGGAAAAGAGCAGTGTCGTAGCGGCGCCCCATCCTTTCAAGCTGGATGTCGGAGCCCGTCTGGAGAGGTATGTGGAAATGGGGCTGGAACTTGGTCCCGGAGGCTATCCAGTCTATGATTTCTTCCGTGAGCAGGTTCGGCTCTATGCTCGAAATCCTGTATCTCTGTATGCCCTCGACCTCATTCAGAGCCTTAAGCAGATCCAGGAAACTCTCCCCTGTCGTCTTGCCGAAATCGCCGGTGTTCACGCCGGTAAGCACAATTTCCTTGACGCCCTGAGCCGCAATCTGGCGGGCATTGTGCACGCATTCGCTGATGGGAATGTTACGGCTGTGGCCTCGTGCGTAGGGCACCGTACAATAAAGGCAGCAGTTGTCGCAACCGTCCTGGACCTTGAGGAAAGAGCGCGTGCGCTCACCCGTGCTGTAGGCACCGAACACCTCGGGGCAGAATTCAGGCGTGCCGGGACAAGCGCCAAGGCCAAGCAGCTCCAGGGTGCGCGGGACGACGAGCGATTTTTGCGTCGCCCCGAAAATCAGGCTAACCCCTTCGATTTCGCGAATCTCATCCGCGCGGAGCTGGGCGCTGCAGCCTGTAACCACAATTTTCGCCTCCGGATTCACGCGGTGCACCTTGCGTATGAGATTGCGCGACTTGGAGTCCGAGGTGGCCGTCACCGAGCAGGTGTTGATCAGGTAAACATCGGCCTTTTCGCTCCAGGGCACTGGCTGGAGGCCTGCGGCGAGAAAGCCGCGCTCGTATGTGGAGGTCTCGGCGTAGTTCAGTTTGCAGCCGAGAGTCAGGAAAGCGATTTTCATCTGCTAAGATAAATTTGAGCACTCTCGCTTTCCCCGCCTACTGGAGGGGCGAGTTTGGAGAGCCTGATACTGAAATGTTCCAGATT
>JAEDLO010000102.1 GCA_016295245.1 Bacteroidales bacterium
GCCCTGAAATCAAGCAGGAGAAGGTGGTCTCCCTCTTCTCCCTGCTTGCCGCGATACTTTCCCTGGTCGGCATCTTCGGACAGGTACTTCTCGACCTTCAGTATGACAGGAGGACCCTTGCCATCAGGAAAGTTTATGGCGCAGAGAACGTCCCGCTTATCAGGGAAAGGCTCAAGAAATACACCTTGAAGGTCACCGTGGCCTTCATCGCGGCGATTCCGCTCGGATGCGCGCTTATCCTCAGATGGCAGCAGAACTTTGTCGAGAAGGTAGGCATCTCGGCAATAGAATTCATCGCTTCTTTTGCGCTCATCTCGCTGCTCACTCTTGCCATCGTGGGCTTGATGAGTTGGAGGGCTACGAGGGCAAATCCTGTTGAGACCCTGCGCAAGGAATAAAAAAATAAAGAACAATGTCACAAAAGAAATTATTCGGCGGCAAGAGTTCCGCTGTTGCAAGTCTGCTGAATATCGTGGGTATGGCGATGGCCTTCGCCGCCCTGTACATAATTATGGTTCAGGTCAACTATGACCTGAGCTACAACAAGAAAATCAAGGATTCCGACAGGATATTCCTGATGACAAAGCCGGATTGGTACACCCCGGGCAAGTGGTCGGCATCCCTGTCCAGACCGCTTTGCGAGGCGGCTATAAACAATGTACCCGGTGTGGAAAGCGGCGGACTGTGCGATATAAGCTACAGGATGGAATTAAGTTTCAGCCCTAATGAGGACGGCAACGGAAGTTTCACGATTACCGGTGCCCGTGCCTCCCTGGGAGCCTTGAAGGCCCTTGGTTTCGAGGCTGTGGAAGGGAACCTGGACAAGCTTGACCCCTGGAAGGACATAATCATCTCAGATACCAAGGCACAGGAGTTCGGCCTCCACGCCGGAGATGTCCTGTACTCCAGAAGCAGCGGAAGCACCCAGACCTTCACCATCGCCGGCATTTACAGGCATTTCCCGCGCAACAGCGACCTCTATGACACGAACTTCATAATCAACATCGGCGATGAAAGCATCAGCACCTTCAGCGAGTGGAGCTACAACTATTTCGTCCGCCTCCAGTCCAAGGATGACAAGGAACGCTTTGAGGAGCAGGCTTTTGAGCATATTCTGAAGACCTTCCTGAATATGGCCGGAGAAAACGGCGAGGAAATCTCTGACGAGGATATGGAAGAAGCCAGGTCGCGCTTACTTGTCAAGCTCTTCCCGCTTGACCGGACTTACTTCGACAAGACCCTGGACAGCCCGGGCAGAAGCGGCAGCAAGACCAGCACCTATACCCTGCTTGCCATCGCCATCCTTGTGATAGTGATTGCCTTCATCAATTTCATCAACTTCTTCTTCGCTCTCGTTCCCGTGCGTCTGCGCTCGGTGAACACCCGCAAGATTCTCGGAGCCCCGCGCAGCTCTCTGGCAGGAGCCGTCATAGCCGAGTCCACCTTGATGATTCTCATCGCGCTGCTTATCGCTGCCTGCGTGATCAAGCTCTTCTGCATCAGCACCCTGGCTTCGCTCATCCCGTGCAGCGCCCTGATTTCAGAGAACGTCGGCGTGGCTGTGTTCACCGCAATCGGAGGCCTCGTGCTCGCCGTGCTCTCATCACTCTATCCTGCCCTGTACATCACCTCATTCTCCCCTGCCTTCGCGCTCAAGGGCAGCTTCGGGACGGCCGCCAAGGGCAAGGCCTTCAGAACCGGTCTCATCGGCTTCCAGTTCGTAGTGTCCATCGGCCTGATCATCTGCGCCTGCTTCGTCACTATGCAAAGGCAGTATATGCTCAATTACGATATGGGCTTCGACCGCAGCCAGCTGCTTCAGGTTTACACCTCAAGCAAGGTGGCCGGAATGAAGGAAAGCACCGCTTCTTCCCTGAAGAGCAACACTTCAATCAAGGATGTCACCTGGGCTGACGGAGATTTCGTCTCAAGCTGGAGAATGGGCTGGGGACGCCAGTTCAAGGGCGAACAGATCAATTTCATTTGCTATCCTGTAAGCTGGAACTTCCTGAAATTTATGGGAATAGAAATTACAGAAGGCCGCGATTTCACTGAGAGCGACGAGGTCTGCGAAAACGGAATCTTCATTTTCAACGAGACAGCCAGGAAGAAATTCGGACTCAGCCTCGAGGACAGGATTGAAGGCCATCAGGATGAAACCGAGATTGCCGGCTTCTGCAAGGACTTCAACTACAGGTCCCTTGCGATGGGTGTGGACCCGTTTGCCTTCTACATCTTCGGCAAGAATCCTTGGAGAGCAATATCTACCCTCTACATCAGAACCCAGCCGGGAAGCGACATTCCCGCCCTCATCAAATGGATACGTTCGCAGCTAAGCGCGTTGGACCCTTCAATACCTGAAGACCAGTGGGACATCTCCTTCTTCGACAGCCACCTGGACTCCGAATACGGTCAGGAGCGCAAGACCTCGCGCATCATCCTGCTCTTCACGATCCTGGCGATAATCATTTCGCTGATGGGCGTCTTCGGTCTGGTAATGTTCGAAGCTGAATACAGGCGCAAGGAAATTGGCGTGAGAAGGGTGAACGGCGCGAATGTATTTGACATACTCTCGATGTTCAATGCTAAATTTGTCAAGACAGTGCTGGTCTGCTTTGTCATAGCCGCTCCTCTGAGCTGGTACTTGAGCAGCTTGTACATCAGCAATTTCGCCTATCCTATGCCGATACACTGGTGGGTATTCGTCCTTGCGCTTGCCGCCGTGCTGCTTGTCACGGTCAGCGTCGTGACCCTGCGCAGTCTGTCCGCAGCGCTTTCCGATCCTGTGGAGTCGCTGAAGACTGAGTAAAAATTTGTAAAAAAGCACTAATTGAGGTATTTTTGAGTTTTATGGCAAAGCAAGGAAGAATACTCGTCGTGGATGACAACCAGGGTATCAGAAGCGCCCTGAAGCTCCTCCTGCCCGCTCACTTCGAGCAGGTGGAACTCATCCCTTCGCCTAAAACCCTGCTGCGCACTATGGATGCCTTCAAGCCCGATGTCGTCCTGCTGGATATGAACTTCAACACCGACATCAACTCCGGCAACGAAGGCCTCTACTGGACAGGCGAGCTGAGGAAGATGTACCCCGAAGTGCGGATTGTCCTGTTCACCGCCTACGCCGACGTGGCGCTGGCGGTGGAGGGGATGAAGCGCGGCGCCTTCGACTTCATCGTCAAGCCCTGGGACAACGAAAAACTGATTTCCACGCTGAGCGCCGCCTGTGCCGCCTCACGCAAGGCCACCAAGCCGCGTGAAACCGTCTCCAAGAGTGATATGTACTGGGGCGAGAGCCCTGCGATGCTGCAAATCCGCCGCACGGTGCAGAAGGTAGCGCCTACCGACGTGACCGTGCTTATTACGGGCGAGAACGGTACGGGCAAGGATGTGCTCGCCCGCGAGATTCACGCCTGCAGCCTGCGCAAAAACAGGCCTATGGTATGCGTGGATGCGGGCGCCATCACGGAAACCCTCTTCGAAAGCGAGTTGTTCGGCCACGTCAAAGGCGCCTTCACTGACGCGCACAGCGACCACGTCGGCAAGTTCGAGCAGGCCTCCGGAGGCACGCTCTTCCTCGACGAGATCGGCAACATCCCCCTCCACCTCCAGGCAAAACTGCTGCGCGTGCTTCAGAACCGCAGCGTCACCCGCGTGGGCTCGGAGCAGCAGATTCCTGTCGATATCCGCCTGATCTGCGCCACCAATATGGATCTGGAGAAGATGGTCGCCGAGGGCCGCTTCCGCGAGGACCTCTATTACCGCATCAACACTATGCACATCAGGGTACCCGCCCTGCGCGAGCGTCCCGACGACATCCTGCCGCTGGGAGAGCGCTTCCGTGAGCTCTACGCCGGGAAGTACCACCGCGGCGTCCGGAGCATAGGTGAAGATGCCGCCACGCTGCTGAAAGCGCATTTCTGGAGCGGCAATGTCCGCGAGCTGCAGAACGCGATTGAGAAGGCGGTCATCCTCTGCGAAGGGCAGGAAATCTCCGCCTCCGACATCTCGTTGGACGCAAGGTCCTCCCCTGCCGTATCGAGCGGGCAAACCCTCGACCAGACGGAGGAAAGGACAATCCGGGAAGCGATGTCCCGATGTCGCGGCAACCTCAGCCTCGTTGCCAAAGAACTGGGCATCAGCCGCCCGACCCTCTACAGCAAGCTCAAGAAATACGATATCTGATGCCGATCTGGGGAATCATACTTGCAGTTGTGGCAGCCGTCGTCCTGACGGCTGTCATTACTGCTTTATATACCCGCGAGAAAAATCGCCGGAAGCTCGAGTATATGCTTGACGCCTTCGAGGACGGCGAATACAACTTCCGCTTCTCAGACAAGACCAAATTCAACCGCACGCTGAACCGCATCAAGTGGATAGTTGACAGGCGCCGCCAGCAGAATGAGCAGGAGTCCTGGACCAAGCTTATCCGCGTCCTCACCCACGAGATTATGAATACCGTGAGCCCTATCGCCTCACTGAGCGATGCACTGCGCAAGAGTATGGACGATGGACAGGAGATAAACGTACGCTCGGGCCTGGAAACCATCTCTTCCTCATCCAAGGACCTTATCAAGTTCGTCGAATCATACAGGGAGCTGGCAGGAGTCGCCCGTCCGTTGAAGAAGGCCTTGATGGTGGACAAGCTGGTAAATAAGGTGCTGAAGCTCACAAGCGAACAATGCGCGGCCGGATCCTGCATCTGCAGCTATGAGGCCAAGGCTGAAGACATTCTCATCTACGCTGACGAGGCCCAGATCAGCCGCATCCTGATCAATCTCATCAAAAATGCCGTTCAGGCCGACGCCCGCCACATCCGCATCATCGCCTCAATCGCAGCGGACGAACGGACTGTCATCTCCGTGGCTAACGACGGCTCAGCCATCTCTCCCGAGGCTCAAGAACAGATCTTCATACCGTTCTTCACAACCAAACGCGACGGCTCCGGCATCGGCCTAAGCCTCTCCCGCCAGATAATGCGCGCCCATAACGGCACCCTCGACCTGGTCCGCAGCGACAGCCGCGAAACCGAATTCACCCTGACATTCAATTA
>JAEDLO010000021.1 GCA_016295245.1 Bacteroidales bacterium
TCTCGCCCTCATCGCTTCGATTATGATCGGCTAATTTGCCCGACAATCAAAAAAAAGGATGGCCAATTATCGGTCATCCTTTTTTTCTTGCCTTCTTGCTCAGGCCATCAGGCTCTCCCGCGCAGGTGATTGACAAAACTCAGACGAGGGACCGTCAGGCCTTGACGATTGCGGAGTCCCAGGCGGGAACGCTGAGATTGATTGTGTGCTGAGGGAAGTATGGGTGGAGCTCAACAGGTATGTTCACGCTGATACGTGCAGGATAGTCTGAGAAGTTGCAGGCAACAACATAAGCTTTACTGTCGTCATATCGGGCAAAGACGAAATGCCTGTCCGGGTCGAAACCAGGTGAAAGCATATTGCAGTAGCAAAGGTCCCAGGTCTTACCGGCAGCGAATACAGTCTCCCTGGAAAGTTTCAGAAGTGAACGGTATTTCGCAAGGACTTCCACATACGGAGACGGAAGCTTACGGCGTGAATGGGCGTGGTTGTAAAGCTGGCCTATGGCCTCAGGCTTTGACCATTCGAAAATAGAGGTACGGCCCTCGTGGCCTTCTGCGGCATTCTCCCCCACTTCCTGACCGAAATATAGCATAAACGAAGCCGTATTGAAAAGCATAGCTACAGTCAGGGCCGCATACGCCTTCTGCGGGCTTCCGTCATACCAGGGAGAGGCTATCCTCTGCTCATCGTGGTTTTCGAGGAAGTTGAGCATACGGGGCTGGAGGTCCGACAGGCGGAGCCAGTTCGAAGTGATGTTCTTGGTGGAGAGATTCCGGCAGTCTATGGCTCTGAGGGTATCATAGAGCCCAGACTTGTCATACAGCAGATCGAAGCCCACCTTCTCGACATAAGTGCGGTAGTTGTCCATATTGTAAGCCTCGGCGACGAAAAACAGCGAAGGATACTCCTCTTTGACTGCGGCAATCATCCTCGCAAGGGCCTCCTGCGGCACAAGTTCCACCATATCGCAGCGGAAACCATCCACTCCCTTCGAAGCCCAGAAGCGCAGAACATTGAGTAGTTCCTGTTCCGTGCGGCCGTCAGTCCAGTCATTTTTCCGAGTATCCGTCCAGTCCCCGTCGTGCCAGTCATAGCTGCAGATGCCTCCTACGTAGTCTGGAGCGGTATGGTTCGGAATAAAATCCAGCATCACCTTCAGTCCTGCCTCGTGGGTGCGTGAAACCAGAGCTTCAAACTCTTCCATCCTGCGTTCCGGCTTGTCGGCCAGATAAGGATTCACATCCATCCAGTCGCTTATCGAGTAGGGTGAACCGGGATTACCTTTGACGAAATCCTTGCCGCTCGCGTGGCGCGGAACGCCTGTGTACCAGACATAATCTACGCCAAGGGTTCGAAGATATGATAATGAGCTCTTGTTCCAAGAAGAGAAGCGCCCTGGTCCCCAGAGCCTTGTAATAACTTGATATATAATAATCTTCATATTAGAATGGGTATCCTACACCAAAGTGGATTGAGAAACCGTCCCTCTTTATCCATTTGTCCGGAGCTCTCCAGCGCTCACCTTCCGGCCGGCTTGGGTCGTGAAGTTTGAAACCGGCATCCAGACGTAGAAGGATGAATTCGAGATTTACTCTCAGGCCGAGTCCCAGGTCGGCGGCCAGGCTCCTTGCCATATCCTTGGCTGAACTGAGTTTGTCCCAGACATTACCGACTTCGGCGAACATCGCGCCTTCAAACTTCCAGAAGAGCGGGAAACGGTATTCCAGGTCAGCCTCGAACTTGAAGTTGCCGACCTGGCAGGGAATAACAAAGAAATCAAGGGCCGAATCGAAGCCCGGTCCGAGAGACCTTGCCTGCCATCCTCGCATACTGCTCGCGCCACCGCAGTAGAACTGCTTCTCAAAAGGCATAGCGCTCGAATTGCCATATGCATAACCGGCACCCAGGTCCAGGCGCAAGGCTAAGCTCTTCGAATCATTCTGACCGAAACGGAAAGTCTTGCCCAGAGCCAGTTCCGCCCTCACATACTGGTTATACGGCAGGCCCAGGATGGTATGTTGCCCTGTATCGGGGTCGATTGGCATAGAATTGTTGAAAAGCGAAAGGAAGTTGCCGGATAAGTCGAAATTGAGTCTCAGGTAATGGTAAGGTTTCTTCGGCACTATGTCGGCATCAGTCGTGTAATAGAGCATAGTGCCTACACCCAAATCTATCTTGTCGCTGAATGTATCCCAGAGGAAAGGGTTGCTGATGATGGTCTGGGCAAAAGACTCGGAGAGGTCATAAAGACGCACAAGGTTGAGCTGGAACGGATAGAGCTGGTAGAAGAAGCCCTTCCCGTTCTGGCCTGTGAAACCGTAGGACACATTGGCAACCGAGCGCCTGTACTCCGGCCTGTTCTGGTAGTTGTATGAGGTCTTGAGTTCGGTACGCGGGATATTGGCTCCCTTGAACCACTTGAGAGGCATTCCGACAAGTTTCGGGATGCTCAGAGAGGCGGACACGCCGAACTCGTTGCTTCTTATGTTCGTGCGCGGTTTGGCCTGGAAGTTTCCGGTCACGCCTATATTCAGCCATTCTCCCGAATGGAAGAGGTTTTTGTGGAAGAAGGACAACTGAGGCGACACTCCGAAGAGAGAGGCGTTGTTGACGGAGGCTTCAGCATTGAGCTTGAAACCGAAGACGTTATTACCGGAAAGCGTAATGTCGCAGTCCACTACCGCGCTGTCCGCCGGGGTCATCTCTATGCTGACCGTATTGAATACCTTCAGTGCGGAGAGCCTGTTGTAGGTCGTGCTGACCATAGATTCGCTGTATGTCATTCCCGGCTTGACGGTATTCAACTTGACAATCAATTTATGATTGAACGGGATATCGTCAGGATGGGTGATGGTCACGTCTCCTATGGAATATTTTGCAAGCGTTGTACCGATCTTCTCCACATCATTTCTGGTATACGGATGGATGCGATAATAGAGAATTGTGCGGGGACCGAGGGTATCAGCCTCAAAGAAATAATTAGCCTTCGAGAGGTCATAGTAGCCCTTTTCCCTAAGAGCCTTGGCGCTGCGTTCGCTTTCGAGTTCCAGGCTCCGGGCCGAGAGATAAGAGCCTCTCTTGACTGTAATATTTGCCGTGTCGGCATAGAAGGCTTCAGCGAAATCCCCTTCAGGAACTTCATAGACTATCCTGTCGATGCGGTAGCGCTTGCCCGGATTGACGATGTACTTCACCTTGGAAATGCGCTCCACGGTATTCACCTGGGAGCTCACTTCCGAGTTGTAGTAGCCGATATAGTCAAGGTGTCGCGTAATATTGTCAATCGAAGCCTCGACCATATATGGATCAAACTCCACGGGAGCCTCGCCTATCTTTTCAAAGACTTTGTTGATTCCCTTTCCGGACCCGTCAGACCAGTTATACACATTTATCAGCGGGTTCCATCCGAACATCAGGTACTTGTTTGGCTGCTGACGGATGTATTGACTCAAGTCATTGGCATCTAGATGCTTACCCTTCACGACCTCTATCTTGTTCTGGGCAAGGCGGCTGCTTCCCTCCGGGAGCAGTTTGGTCGTACTGCAGGAGAGGGCGCCAAGGAGCAGCAGTGCTGATGCAAGAAGAGGAAAGGCTTTTGTTGTCATCTGCGTCTGAATTCTGAAAGGGTTATTGCCGTTGCGGCAGCTACATTGAGAGATTCCGCGCCGCTGCCTTCGAACGACGGAATGAGGAGTTTGGAACTCACAAGAGCGCGAACGGGGGCGCTGATGCCCGCACCCTCGTTGCCCATCACGATAAGGCCCTTCGAGGCAAGGGTGCTACGGTAGATGTTCTCCCCGTCGAGCAGAGTGCCGTACACTTCCATTCCCGCCTTGCGGAACTCGCTGCAGATGAGCGGGATGTCGCAGCTGACGGTACGCACGCGGAAGAGCGAGCCCATCGAAGACTGGATTACCTTGGGGTTGTAGATGTCGGCGCAGTCGGCTGACAGATAGAGGGTGTCGATGCCGAACCAGTCGGCTACGCGGATGATGGTGCCGACATTGCCGGGGTCGCGGACAGAGTCAAGCGCGAGGCAGAGGCCTTCCCGCACCGAAGGCGACAAAGCGGGCTTCCTGTGCACGAGGGCAAGGCAGGGCGAGGGGCTGGACAGCGCGCTGAGGCGCTCCATCACGGCGGCCCCGACTTCCTCCTTGCGAAAAACCTTCTCAACGCGGAAATCAGACTTCAGGACTTCTGCGACCATCTTCTCACCCTCCACGACAAAAAGTCCCAGCTCATCGCGGAACTTCTTATCCTTCAAGGACTTGACCAGCTTGATTTCTGCGTTTGTAACTATCATTTCGAAGGAGTATTACTTCATCATCTTCTTGGCCAGACCGAAGAAACGGTAAGGCATATACCTGAACGGCATATCAATCCAGGTCGGAGTTGAGACAACGGCGCGGCGATGCGTGAAAGCTTCGAAACTTTCACGGTTGTGGTAACGGCCCATACCGGAATTGCCGACTCCGCCGAAAGGCAGCTTGTCGTTTACGATGTGCATCACTGTATCGTTGATGCAGGCTCCGCCCGAAGACGTGCGGGAAATCAGTTCCCAGCCCCTTGATTCCCGGCCGAAGTAGTAGAATGCCAGCGGCTTGGGCCTTTGGAGCACATAAGCGGCTGCCTGAGAGTCGAAGTCCTCCCCTTCCACCACGATTACCGGGAAGACGGGGCCGAATACCTCCTCTTCGAGGACGCGGCTGCCCTCGGGTATGTCGGTAAGAAGGGTCGGCTCTATGAAGCGCTCCTCCGGAATGGTGCGGCCGCCATAGAGGACGCTGCCCTCGCCGATATATGAGCTGACGCGCTTGAACGCGGAGTCGTTCACCATCCTGACATAGTGTCCGGAGTCGTGGATATCCGCCCCGTGAAGCTGCTCCACGGCCTTGGCGAACTCCTGCCTGAAGTTTTCGAGGCTATCTTTATGGATGATAATATAGTCTGGCGCGATGCAGGTCTGTCCAGAATTGAGGGTCTTGCCCCAGGCTATACGGCGCGCGGCCAGTTTCATATCGGCCTGCGGGGCGATTATGCAAGGACTCTTGCCTCCGAGTTCGAGCACCAGCGGAACGAGGTTCTCCGAAGCGGCCTTCATAACCTTTTTGGCGAGCGCAGGACTACCGGTAAAGAAGATGATGTCGAACTTTTGAGCGAACAGATGGGCATTGACCTCCCTGTTGCCCTGAACGACAGCTATGTAGTCAGGCTTGAAGTATTCGGCTATCATCTCCCCTATGACGCGCGAGACCTCGGGCACGTATGGCGAAGGCTTGAGGACGGCGGTGCATCCGGCGGAAATCGCGCCTACCAGAGGGTTGAGCAGCAGCTGCACGGGATAGTTCCAGGGCGAGACGATGAGCGCCGTCCCGAGCGGCTCCTTGACGATGTAGCTCGCCGACGGGAAGATGGTAATCGGAGTGGAACGCCTTTCCCTGCGCGCCCAGGACTTCAGATGCCTGATATGGCTGTCGATTTCGCCCCTGACAAGAGAAATTTCAGTCAGATAGGATTCCTGATATGACTTGTGGAGATCAGCCCAGAGGGCATCTGAAATACGCTTCTCGTAGGCAGTAAGAGCCTCGAGGAGCAGTTTGAGCTGAGCCTTGCGATAATCGATGCGGCGAGTCTGCCCGGTCGCGAAAAAAGCCTTCTGCGCGTCGATGATAGAATCTATCTGTTTGAAATCTGTATTTTCCATAATATACAATGTGCAAATATAACAAAAAGTAACGGGAGATTTGCATCGTGCAAAAATGTCAGTGTACAGTCACAAGGCTTGATATTTGCAGTTCGGAAATAATGTTTTTTAGATTATTGTATGATGAAAATCAAAAACATTGGAGTTCTTACTTCCGGAGGCGACGCCCCGGGTATGAACGCTTGCATCAGGGCCGTGACAAGGGCGGCCATCTATGAAGGCTGGAAAGTTTACGGCATATACAGGGGCTGGGAAGGCCTCATCACCGGTAATATCAAGGAGTTGACCACTGAGAGCGTCAGCAACACCATCCAGCGCGGCGGAACCATACTGAAAACCGCCCGCAGCGACGAGTTCCGCACTCCGGAAGGGCGTGCCAAGGCGATGGAGAATGTCAAGAAATTCGCCATCGACGCTCTCATTGTCATAGGCGGCAACGGCTCCCTCGCCGGAGCGCAGGCCCTCGCCAGCGAGTATGACTTGCCTGTAATCGGCCTGCCCGGCACCATCGACAACGACCTCTACGGCACCGACTCCACCATAGGCTACGACACTGCCCTCAACACCATTATGGAATGCGTGGACAAGATCCGCGACACAGCGACCAGCCACGACCGCATCTTCTTCATCGAAGTTATGGGACGCGACGCAGGCTTCCTTGCCCAGAACAGCGCCATCGCCTCAGGAGCCGAAGCCGCCATCATCCCCGAGGACAACACCGACATCGACCAGCTTGCCAGCTTCATCGGCCGCGGCATACGCAAGAGCAAGAACAGCTCCATCGTGCTCGTGTCCGAGAAGGACGGAGGCGCGATGCACTATGCCGAGAGAATGCGCAAAGAGTACCCGGAATACAATGTGAAGGTGTCCATCCTGGGACATCTGCAGCGCGGCGGCACCCCAACTGCAATGGACAGAATTCTCGCATCAAGGCTGGGCGTCGCTTCAATCGAAGCCCTCAAGGAAGGTCAGAGAAACGTAATGATTGGCATCAAGAACGACCAGATAGTCTATGTCCCCATCTCCAGAGCTATCAAGCTCGACAAACCTATCGACAAGGAGCTCAGGAACGTACTCAACGTACTGTCAATCTAGCAATTACAGAGGATATATCTCAGCCCCGACAAAGCCGATCAGGTCTGCCGGGGCTATTTTTATCTGAAGTCCCCGGACCCCGGCGCTGATGAAGATGTAATCATAGAGCAGGGCGGACTCGTGGATGAAAGTGGGATACTTCTTTTTCATCCCGATCGGAGAACAGCCGCCGCGGATGTAGCCGGTGAGAGGAAGCAGCTCCTTGACGTGAATCATCTGGCAACTCTTGTTGCCGCTGATCTTGGCCGCCAATTTCAGATCCACTTCGAAGTTGCCCGGTATCACGCAGACAAACAGGCCGTTACGGTCTCCTCTCAAGACCAGGGTCTTGAAAACCCGCTCGATATCTTCCCCAAGCGTCTGCGCGACGTGAGTTGCGGAGAGGTCATCCTCCGTATATTCGTAAGGGATGAGTTCATATGCTATCGAAGCGGCGGAAAGAAGCCTGGCTGCGTTGGTCTTCTCCATAAGGGCACATTTTTTTGTGCAAATTTAAGCTTTTTGTGCTAACTTTAAATCTTGATATGTCACTTCCCACGATATTGCTCATACTGCTGTTCGCCTTCGGCTCAGCCCTGGTCCAGAGAGTGAGCGGCTTCGGTTTCGGAATCCTCATAATGTCGGTACTTCCCTTCCTGATGCCTTCGCTCGGGGAAGCTACTGCCCTATCCGGCCTTCTCGCCCTTGTAGCGTCAAGCGGCGTGGCAATACGCTGCGTACGTGATGTCAGATGGAAAAAACTCCTGCCCATCCTTATCACCTTCATTCTGGTTTCCTTCTTCGCTGTCCGCTTTATGAAAACGGCCGACAGCCACCTGATGCGCAAAATTCTGGGAGGTGTGATGATTCTGGTCAGCATCTATCTGGCCTATGCCAGCGGGCGCATACACCTCCCGCCCAATATGAAGGTCCAGCTCAGTATGGGCACCCTCTCCGCCATTATGGGTGGGCTCTTCGCGATGCAGGGGCCTCCTGCAGTGATCTATTTCATCTCCAGTACCCAAAGCAAGGAAGAATACATAGCCCAGACCCAGTGGTACTTTATGGTCGGCAACCTTGCCCTCACCCTGATGAGAGCCGGCAACGGCTTCATAACTCCCGGAGTTCTCAGAGGATGGATTCTCGGCATACCGGCAGTGCTGCTCGGGCTATGGGCAGGCGCAAAAATATACAAGCGCATCCACCTGGCTACACTCCACAAGATAGTATATGCCTTTATGGCCGTCTGCGGCGCAACTATGATTTTCCTATAATAGAGAAATGAATATATTTTCAAAAAAATCCATATCCGGCCTGGCATTCATCCTCAGTCTCGGAGTCTTTGTTTCCTGCTGCAGCAAGATGTCAAACTGGCAGGAGAATTCCGCCTGGTATGAAAGCCGGACGCCCTATGATGCCGCCAAGCTTGACGTCCTGTATTTGGTTTCCACTGACGTCCTGTCGGCAAAGGATGCCGAAGGCAATGAACTCTGGAGGGCAACTCTCAGCCCCGAAGACAAGGAGGCCATCTCCGGAGAAATCGCCTGGGTTGAGGAAAACATTTTTTACGATGACTTCAACCTTCATTCCCCTTATTACCACCAGTTCACCTTCGAGGCCATCAAACTTTACCCTGGAGAGAGTTTCCGCGCTGTTTATCAAGATGTTACAAAGGAGGTATGCGAGGCCTTCGACTACTATATGGAAAATGTCAACAAAGGGCGCCCTTTCGTCCTTGCGGGCTTCAGCCAGGGGGCTATGCTGACCCTCGAACTGCTGCGGCATATGACTGACGAGCAGTACAGCCGTATGGTGGCCTGCTACACGATTGGTTACCGAGTCAGCGCCGAAGACCTGCAGCATCCCCATATCAACGCGGCCCGGGGCGAAACCGACCGCGGAGTGGTCATCTCTTTCAACAGCGTACAAACCCTTCAGGCCAAGTGGGATCTGGTATCCGCAGGCGCGGCCGCTTGCATCAATCCGATAAACTGGAAGACTGACTCCACCCCGGCCAAGTTCACTTATCTGGATTTCGAAAACGAGGTCCGGGTCGATACAGACAACAATCTGCTGATGGTCGAGAGCGAACGGGCGGACTATTTCACAGCTGAAATGCGGAGGCTTTCCTTCTTTGCCGAGGTGGGAGTCAGCGAGCTGAACCTCCACCACTGGGACCTTCTGTTCTATGGCAAACAGATTCACGACAATGCATTGAAAAGATACAGACAATAAAACCCCTACAGAAATGAAAATCACAATCATCGGAGCCGGAAATATGGGCGGAGCGCTGATAAAGGGCCTTGCCAAAACCGGACTGCACGAACTGACAATCACTGCAAAGACGGCACAGACACTTGAGCGTTTCAAGGCCGGATATCCTGCCCTGAAGACTTCCCTGGACAACGCTGAGGCTGTTAAGGGAGCGGATGTCATCATCCTCGCCGTAAAGCCCTGGCTCGTCGAGAGCGTCATCGCCCAGATCAGGGAGTCTGTCGATTTCGGCAAGCAGGTCATCCTTTCCGTTGCAGCAAACATCTTCACCCAGACCATCAGACAGCAGCTCGGCTGCGATCAGGCCAAGGTGTTCTATGTAATGCCTAACATAGCCGCCGAATACAACGAGAGTATGACCTTCCTTGCGCCGGCAGAAGGTGTGGACGGGGAGCTAACAGCCAAGATGGAAGAGTTGCTGAAACTGGTCGGCAAGGTCAAGATCTGCAAGGAGAAGGAGGTCGCCGCAGGCAATATGCTCGCGGGCTGCGGCATTGCCTACATAATGCGCTTCATCCACGCAATGATGGAGGGTGGCGTCGAGATGGGCCTCTACCCTGCCGAAGCTCAGAAGATTGCCATGCAGGCAATGAAGGGCGCCGTGGCCGTACTGGAAGGCAGCGGAATGCATCCGGCAGTCGGCATCGACAAGGTCACCACCCCGGGCGGACTGACCATTCGCGGCCTCAACGAGCTTGACCACTGCGGCTTCAACTCGGCCGTCATCAAGTGCCTTAAGGCCGGACTTACGGACAAGAAACAGTAACAGACAAATCTTGACAGAATATGAACATCGGAGACAAAATTCCTGAAATTCTGGGCAAGGACCAGAATGGGAAAGAAATCAGGACCAGCGACTATAAAGGCCGCAAAATAGTGCTTTACAGCTACCCGAAGGCCAACACCAGCGGCTGCACCGCTGAAGCCTGCTCACTTCAGGCCCACAAGGAGGAACTTGCTGCCGCGGGTTACGAAATCATAGGTGTAAGCAAGGACAAGGAGAGCCTCCAGAAGAAATTCGCCGACGCCCACGGGCTTGAATTCCCCCTGATTGCAGACACCGAGACAAGCCTGCTTCAGGCTCTTGGCTGTTGGGGAGAGAAGGTCGCCTGCGGCCACCGCACCATAGGTACACTGCGCACCACCTATCTCGTGAACGAAGAGGGTGTAATTGAAAAAATCTTCACGCCGAAGGAAATCAAGACCAAGATTCACGCCGAGCAGATCCTGGAATACATAGGGAAATAAGCTCAGTTCCCGTCAATTGTCGTGCAGACTGGAAATCAGGCGGTCATACTGCTGTGGTCTTCCGGTCTGCAACTTGTATTTTAGCGCACCGTACAACACGGTATCGCCTTTGATGGCATCCACGAGGACAGGATCGTAAATCACAGCCCTGTCCCGTTCAAATTCCTTGATGACAGTGTCAAAATCCTTCGGCGTGTGGTAATTGCGGCCGATGACTTCTGTAGCTGCGTCTAGACAATCACAGATCTGGACAATGTTGATGATCGGGAAGTACGGCGACTGCCTGTTGTTGAATGATTCCGGATAGCCGAGTCCCAGGAAGGACTTATGGTGCCCCAGAAGCACGTCGCGGTAGGGCTGGAGCGAAGGGTAAGATTTCAGGTACAACTCCGATTTCTGAGGATGCAACCTGATGATGTCCAGTTCCTCAGTCGCAAGGCGACGCAGGCAGTTGTCCGTGATGGTCATCATCGTGAGCTTGCCTATGTCGTGGTAGTAGGCGGCTTGGGATGCAAAGCTGATGAGGCTATCCCTTTTCCCGAGGACATCTTCGACACAATCATACCCCGGAACACCCACGAAGTACTCCGGATTGACATCAATCATCCGTGATGTGAATATTTCGGTCAGACCGGCAGTCATGGACTGATGTATGAAGGTGCTTGGATGCCCGAGTATCAGCAGCCTGTCAAGCAGTCTGAGACGTCCCGGGCCGTCATAACACTTCAGGACTCCCTCGTTGGTCGAAATCAGCGATAATATCATTCCCCTTTCGATAGGGAACTGTATATGCGGAGAAGAAATGAAGTTGTCAAGCAGGATGTCAACGAATTCGCGTATCAAGGCAGCCTTCCTGTCCTCTGGAGCGCTTGAACGCTCAACAACATACTGGAAGGAGATGAAAAGATTGTAGAGGTAATTGACCCTCAATGTCGAGTGGCTGAACTTGGAGTCAGGGTCAGTTAACGGCAAGAAGCCTTCCAGCGCTTCATCCCAGCTGATTTCACCGGCATAGGCACGCAGCAGCAGGTCATCATAAAACAGAATAGAATAATATCTGTAGTTCGGGTCCTTGACCCCTCCCTTTCCCAAGTGCCGGCAGGCCTCGTGATAATCCATATACAGGTCGGAAAAGAGCTCACGGTCATCAACCCCCGAACTTATGTAGGACATCATCATCTTCATCTTAATCAAGGAATTCGCCCAGGTGGCGAAGTGCAGAAGATTGGCGTCTTCTTTCAGGATGCGGGCGTTTTCTGTTCTGGAAAGCATCTCAGGAATCTCTTTTCCCATCCTGTGGGCCATCTGTGTCGTGATGGTTCCGATTTCAGTATGCAGAACGGCAAGATTGACGTATGACGCGATGAAGTAATACCTGTTGAGAGGGGAACTGAAATCTCTGAAGTGATCACCCAATTTCAGGGCCTTGAAATAGTAATGGGCGGAAAGCGCCGCCTTTTCCGGAAGCCCGAGACGGTAAAGTTCGTAATTGATCAGTCCAGCTACCGAATAGCAGAGCATCAGATGCTCACTGTCGCAGAGATTTTCGTAGTGAGGGATGAGGACCTCAAGTATGCGGCTCACAAGGTAATTGTCGTGAATATTGCCGTCATACATCCTACGCAGGCCGTAGTAAAGGGCTTCATATTCAATTTCAGGTACATTATTGCCGCTGAAGCGGGCCATCAGCAAATCGATGTCGTTGTTGTTGTCATTGTAGATGACGGCAAAGCGCTCAGCCCTCCTGTTCACAAGATTCATCCATTCCTCAGCGTTTTCCTTGACGACATAGATGCTGTCATTATAGTTGTGGTATGTTTCGAAACGCTCGTCAAAGCGGTCAAAGAAAGCGAGTATCTCAGATGTTGAACTTGATGCCCCGGCTTTCAGAGTGATTCTGTCGAGGGAATCGATAGTGCGGAACTGCTCTCTTGACCAGGATGTACCTGTCGCTATTGGATACACATACCTCTGCCCGGCCGATTCCATACAAATCAGTCCTAAAAGAATGAAAACCAACAGGGAGTGAATCCGTCTCATTTTATCCCAAAACCGGCATAAAATTAAATCAATTCCACAATAAAAACAAGTCGGACGGCCTAAGTGTGATCAACAACTTTTGGCCGTCCGGCTGATTATTTGGGCAGGATACTAGTCCCAGCCGAGAATCTTCTTAAAGTCGTAGGCCTCAGGATTTTCTACATACTGTTTTGCCGCTTCGTAATCAGCAGGAGTGATTACGTGGCAGATGTTGGCGTAGTAGTTGCGTGCGATGCCGCCCTCGATGTCAACTCGACGTGGTGGAATCTTGCCTTCCTCGTTCTGCAGGTCGTGCAGGAAGAGAGGCTTTGCCTCGCCGAAAGCGTCAACATATACCATACAGCCGGTCTTGCCCTGTGAGTAAAGCTGGTAAACACCCATTGCAAGCTCGGTGCAGTAAGTGAGGTCGAATGCGATAGGATCCTGGCAGCGGACGTCGTAGCCAATCTCGATAGGACGGGTCTTTACGCCGAGCTTCAGCTTCTTTATCTCCTTCTCGAGCAGCTGGTTGAAGAGGACTGCCTTTGAGATCTTGCCAAGTTCAGGGTGGCCATGCTCGTCATAGCTCATAGTAACGCCTGCAGCCTTGATATCCTCCGGTGCGAGGTCGTGGAACACACCCTCGGCCACAACTACGGTACCGTACTGGATGCCGAGGATCTGGCGCTTGATGATGGTTGAGAGGGTGAGCTTTATGATCTTGTCGATAGAGATCTCGGTCTTGTTGAACATCTCCGGAATGATGGTCATAGGGCAGTGTGTGGCCTCTCCGATGCCGAGGGCAAGGTGGCCGGCGCTGCGACCCATCGCAGAGATGAGGAGCCAGTTGCCTGAGGTGCGGGCGTCCTCGTAAGCGGTACGGGCGATATGAGCTCCTTCGTCCTTGGCGGAGTTGAATCCGAAGGTAGGATTATTGTCCGGAAGAGGAAGGTCGTTGTCGATTGTCTTAGGGACGTGAATGTTGGCGATAGGGTACTTCTTTGCCTCGAGGAACTTGGCGATTCTGTTTGCAGTGGAAGCGGTATCATCGCCACCTACGGTAACCAGAAGTTTGATGTTGTTCTCGGTGAAAAGTTCGAGGTTGAAGTTGTTCTCAAAATCGGCGTCGGTTGGCTTGAAACGGCTCATCTGAAGATAAGAACCGCCACGGTTGAAGTAGGCGTCAGCCTTGTAGAAATCGAGATCCTCGATGCGCGGAGTCTTTGAGAAAAGTCCGCTGTATCCGCCGTGAAGTCCGATTACGCGGAAACCGTTGTTGAGGAAAGTCTTTGCTACTGAGCATACTACGGTATTCATTCCCGGAGCCGGGCCGCCACCGCAGAGGATGATGATTGAATCTTTCATTGTTGTATTTGAATAATTAACCTTAGTGACTGAAAAATCACGCAAATTTACTCTTTTCAAAGATAATTCACAATATCGTTCTCCTGGAATATATTACGTGAATTTTGCCTAAATTTGTAGTTTATATGCAGAAAGAAAGCGCACATAGCAGAATCCTTGAGCTGAGGGCTGAACTGGAGAGGCACAGCAGGCTTTATTATGTCGAGAATGCTCCGGAGATATCCGACTTCGAATTCGACCGCCTGATGCGCGAACTTGAGGACCTTGAGGCTGAGTACCCCGAATTCCGCTCCCCTGACTCCCCTAGCGCAAAGGTGGGTTCGGACCTGCGTGGAGCGAAGGCCTCGGGGGGCTTTGTGCAGCGCGCACACCGCTACCCTATGCTCTCACTTTCGAACACCTATTCGCTTTCAGAGATTGAGGATTTCGCCCGCCGCGCCGACAAGCTTCTGGGCACCGATTCGTTCAGCTACAGCTGCGAACTCAAGTTTGACGGCACCGCCATATGCCTGAGTTACAAGGATGGCCGCCTTGTCAGGGCACTCACCCGCGGAGACGGACTCCAGGGTGACGACATCACTGCCAATGCCCTCAAAATCAGCAATATCCCTCACCGCCTCAAAGGCGATTTCCCTCCGGAGTTCGAAATCCGCGGCGAGGTTCTGATGCCGTATGCCGCCTTCGAAGAGCTCAACCGCGAGCGCGAAGAGCTGGGCGACGCCCCCTTCGCGAATCCGCGCAACGCCGCATCCGGCTCGCTCAAGCTTCTCAACCCTGAGGAGGTTGCCCACAGGGGACTATGGTGCACGCTCTACCATATCCCTGCCGAATCAGTCGAGTTCGCTTCCCACAGCGAGGCGCTCGACGCCGCGGCCAGCTGGGGCCTACCGGTTTCGGAGCACAGACGCATCTGCAAGGATATCAACGACATAGAAGCATACATCCGCAAGTGGGACAAGGACAGGGAGGACCTGCCTTATGCCACTGACGGCATCGTAATCAAGATAAACGAGCTTGCCAACCAGCGTTCGCTGGGCTACACGGCAAAGTCGCCCCGTTGGGCCGTAGCCTTCAAGTTCAAGGCCGAGCAGGCCTGCACCCGCCTCGAGAGCATATCCTACCAGGTCGGCAGAACAGGCGCGGTCACCCCTGTGGCTAATCTCGAACCGGTGCAGCTCGCAGGCACTGTCATCCGCCGCGCGACCCTTAACAACGAGGATCAGATCACCCAGATGGACATACGCATCGGCGACTGGGTCTTCATCGAGAAGGGCGGCGAAATCATTCCGAAAATCACCGGTGTCGACCTCAACAAGAGGCAAAGCGGCGTCAGCCCCGCTCCTTTCCCAACCCACTGTCCGGACTGCGGCACCCCGCTCATACGCCCTGAAGGCGAGGCGCGCTGGTTCTGCCCCAACACCGACGGCTGCCCTATGCAGATAAAGGGCAGGCTCCTGCACTTCTGCGGGCGCAAGGCTATGGACATACTCGCCGGCGATGCGACCATAGAGATGCTTTTCGAGGGGAAACTCGCAAGCAGTCCCGCCGATCTCTATGAGCTCAAACCGCAAAGCCTGCTGGCCCTGCCGGGCTGGAAGGAGAAATCGGTTCTCCGCTTTCTCGAAAGCATTGAAAAATCCAAGGGCGCAAGCTTTGAGCGCGTGCTCTTCGCCCTGGGCATACGCCACGTCGGCCAGACTACAGCCAAAACCCTGGCAAAGCATTTCAGAAGCATAGATGCTCTTGCCGATGCCAGCGTCGAAGTCCTCAAAGAGGTGGGCGACGTGGGAGAGGTCATTGCTCAAAGCATATGGGACTTCCTCCACGACAGCGCCAAGCTCGCCGAAATCGGCAGGCTGCGCGCACACGCTCTTAAATTCAGCCTCGAGGAAAACGAGGGTGCAAAACTCTCTTCCGCCCTCGAGGGAAAGACCATCGTCGTGTCGGGCAACTTCAGCGTCAGCCGCGACCGCATCAAGGAACTCATTGCACTCCACGGCGGCAAGAGCAGCTCGTCGGTAAGCGCCAAGACCTCGTTCCTTCTGGCCGGAGAAAAGAGCGGACCGGAGAAATTGCGCAAGTGCGAGGCGCTCGGCATCCCTCTGGTCAGCGAGCAGGAATTTTGGGCTATGATTCCCGACAACAAGGATAAAGTTGAATATCAAGAACTTACATTATTCTAAGATATTATGGACAAGAACAGGTTTGTGGATTTGTTTACGGACAAGATCTGGACGATGGATATCTCCGGTTCTTCGCGCCTTTATGCCCGGACCGTCCATTTCATCAAGCTTGTAAGGATTACGGTCGACACCTTCGCCCGCAACAGGATGGGCTTCCAGTGCGTTTCCTTGTGCTACTTCGTCACCCTGGCCCTGGTTCCTTTCCTTGCCCTGATGTATGCCCTGACCGGCGGTCTGGGGCTTTCAAACCGTCTTCTGGACCTGCTGTACCAGACCTTTCCGGGCAATCCGGAATTCATCACCATAGCAATGGAGAAGGCCAACAACATCCTTGACAGCGCCAAGGGCGGCGGGCTCGGGCTAGTGTCCGCCCTGCTCTTCCTCTGGGCCATACTGTGGATGATGTTCCAGGTAGAAAGGGTCTTCAACAATGTCTGGGGCATACGCAAGATTCCACGCAAGATATACAAGCGCTTCGGCTTCTACTTTCTTGTCCTTTTCCTCTCCCCTTTCCTTATTCTCATCTTCGGTACCGGTATCGCCCTATATGCAAACCTGCCGAGGCTTATCGGAGTGGACCTCTCCCAGCTCAGCATCATTCTAAAACTCCTGGGATACCTGATTTTTTATATCATAGCCGTCTTCACCCTTTCGGTGATGTACAAGTTCATACCTGCGGCAAAGGTCGAATACCGCTGGGCCCTCAAGTCGGCATTCTTCGCCGCCCTGGTCTTCGTGCTTTTCCAGTATCTGTACCTTGAGACCCAGGTGTTCGTCGGAAGGCTCAGCAGCGTTTACGGCGTGGTGGCCGCCATCCCATTGTTCCTTATCTGGCTGAATTTCAGCTGGCAGATAATCATATACGGTGCCGAACTCAGTTACGGCATGCAGAATGTTGACAAGTATAACCTCCCTGATTGGGAGTCAGAGTTACAGTAATGAGTTTTTCAGAGTTCACAGCAGAAGACTACAAGATCATCGACCAGGCCTGGGACGGGCTCAAGCAGCAGATTGACAAGCGGGTGAAAGACCCCGCCGAACTTGATATTGTCCGCAAGGCCTTCGAATTTGCCAATCAGGCTCACAAAAACATCCGGAGGCGTTCGGGCGAGCCATATATGCTTCACCCTATTGAGGTGGCAGGCATCGTGGTCAACGAAATCGGTCTGGGCTACAAGTCAATAGCCGCAGCCCTTCTCCATGACGTGGTGGAAGACACGAGCTATACGGTCGACGACATCAAATCACTCTTCGGCAACAAGATAGCGATGCTCGTTGACGGTCTGACGAAAATCAAGACCGTACTCGACAACGAAGACCGCAAGGGAAGAACCGTCAGCACTGAAAGTATGCAGGCCGAAAACTTCAAGCGCATCCTCCTGACCTTAAACGACGATGTCAGGGTCGTCCTTATCAAGCTTGCCGACCGTCTCCACAACTGCCGCACCATCGAATTTATGCCTGAGCACAAGAGGGACAAGATACTCTCCGAGACTATGTTCATCTTCATACCTCTGGCTCACAGACTGGGCCTTTACGGCGTAAAGTCGGAGATGGAGAACATCTGGCTGCGGTACAAGGAGCCCGAGGCCTACGCAAGTATCTCTGAAAGAATCAACAAGGACATAGCCAGCAGGCAGAAGGATATCGACGAGTTTGTCACCCCTATAGAGCAGGCGCTCAAGGCGGCAGGCTACAGTTTCCAGATAAAGAAGCGCATCAAGACCCCATACTCGATTTGGTACAAGATGCAGACCAAGCACGTACCTTTCGAGCAGATATTCGACCTCTATGCGATAAGAATCATCTTCGATCCTCTGGACGATAGCGGCCAGAACGAAAGGAACCAGGCATACCTGATCTTTTCTACCGTCACCCAACTCTACAGCGAAAACCAGAGCCGTCGCCGCGACTGGATTTCACAGCCGAAAAACAACGGCTACGAGGCGCTGCACTGCACGCTTATGAGCCACGCCGGAGTCTGGATGGAAGTCCAGATCCGCTCAAGGCGTATGGACGACATTGCGGAGAAGGGCATCGCCGCCCATTGGGCTTACAAGAACGAAGGCTATGTCACCGAGAACGATTCCGAAATGGACAAGTGGCTCAAGAAGGTCCAGGAGATACTGTTGAGCAACGATGTGAGCGCACTGGAACTTCTCGACATCATCCACAATGACCTGATCAGCACCGAGATTGTGGTGTTCACTCCCAAGGGAGAACAAAAATCCATAGTCAACGGCGCAACCGCTCTGGACTTCGCCTATATGATTCATTCGGGCATAGGCAGCAAGGCCATCGCGGCCAAGATAAATATGAAACTCGTCCCACTCTCCCAGCCCCTCAAGGCGGGAGACCAGGTGGAAATCATCACGGCAGCCAACGCCACGCCGAAGATGGAGTGGCTCCAGTTCCTCAAGACCCGCTACGCGAGGTCAAGAGTCATCGACTTCTTCCGCGACCGAAGGGAGGAACTCGTCCAGTCGGGAGCAAGAATCTTCGACGAGAGAATACACCAGATGGGTTTCTCACAGAGCAATTCCAACATACGCAAGTTCCTGGATTACTGTCAGCTCAGGGATGCCGAGGAGCTCTTCTTCAGGGTCGGCCTCGGCATCCTGGGTGCGGAAGACTTCAAAAAAATCCTCACCGAAGACAAACTCATCAAGAATGACGGCACGAAGCTCTCCCCGAAAGACAGCGAGGCAAGCAAGAGGAAGTACAGCATAGCTGAGTGCTGTAAGCCTATTCCGGGAGACTCGGTAATCGGCTTCCTGACCGAAGACCACACCGTCATTGTCCACAAGAAGTCCTGTCCTATCGCCGAGAGCCTTGCCAGCAAGTATGGCAACCGCGTAGTGGTTCCGGACTGGACGGCAAAGGAGAAGGAATACCCTATCAGACTGTCCCTCAAAGGCATAGACAGGCTTGGAATAATGAATGACATCTCTTTCTTCATCTCCAAGACCCTGGGCATCAATATGCGCAGACTCTCCCTCTGGACCGAGGGCGGAGTATTCGAGGGCTATATCGAGTTGCTGGTCAAGGACAAGAAGATTCTCGAGAATATGATTGACGGCCTTCTGAAGATTGAAGGCATACAGAACGTGCTGCGCACGGACATTTGATATGAAACGATACATCCCGCTGATACTCGTCCTTTGCGGAATCTTCCTTCCGCTCCTTTTCACCCAGTCCTGCGCCAACACGACCGAGGCCCCGACAGGTGGCAAGAAGGACACCATACCGCCATATATCGTCAACATCTCTCCCCTGCCGGGAGTGATAGGGGTTCCGCTTTCCGGAGCAAGCTTTGACTTCACCTTCAACGAGTATGTGACCATCAAGGAAAGCAAGAACATCTTCCTCTCCCCTCCGCTCTCGAAAGCTCCGAAGGCTAAGCTCAGGGGCAAGACCCTCCACGTAAGTTTCGAGGAAGATCTTCAGCCGAACACCACCTATACCCTGAGTTTCACAGATGCCATCACGGATGTCAATGAAGGAAACTACTTCGCAGGCTACACCTATGTCTTCTCCACCGGCAGCAAGATAGACTCGATGATGCTCACCGGCACGGTGCGCAACAGCGCCACGCTCGCAGAGATGAAGGGTATGACCGTACTTCTCTACAAAGACCATTCGGACTCCGCCCTTTTCAAGCAGAGGCCATACGCCGCAGCCAAGACTGACGACTGGGGCTATTTCTGCCTTCCTTTCATCCAAGACACGCTTTTCAGACTCTACGCCATCAAGGACGAGAACGGCAACAACATCTATGACCCTGACACCGAGCTCGTAGGATTCGTGGATTCGCTTGTGCGCCCAGTGATGCACGCCTCGGACACGGTCCGCGAGATGCTGCGCTATGATATGCTCGACACCCTCTCCTGCCTTGCCAGAACGAGCGAGTATGACATCAGGCTGTTCCGCGAGAAACCATCAAAACAATACCTTTACAACAAGGCAAGGACTTCCGAACGCTCCGCCTACATAACCTTTATGGCTCCCAATGCCTGGATCGACTCGCTTTGGGTTAGAGGCTACCGTGCGGACCAGCTTATCACCCAATTCAACATCGAGCAGGACAGCCTTGAGATCTGGCTAAACAGCCGCAAGGCCTTCCCTGACACCCTGCATCTCTTTGTCAACTACCGCAAGACTGACAGCCTGGGGGTATTGCAGCCCGAACTCGAGCACCTCAAGCTCCCTGTCACAAACGAAGTGAGGACCTTCTCGAAGAAGAACCGCAAGTCCATAAAACCTGCTGACACCACCTGCGTGATGAGCATTGACGCAAAGCCTGAGAGAGTGGAGCAGTATGGCTTCGAACTGAGTTTCAAGAACCCTGTCATCAAGGCAGACTTCGACTCCGTCCAGTTCACATACGTCACCTCCCGCCAGAGAAAAATGAAGGGCGAATTCACCGTGGAAAGGGACAGCCTTGACATCAAGAAATACACAATACGGCCGAAAGAAAAGTTCCAGGTCGGCTATGAATACACGCTCAAGTTCCCGTACCGGACCTTCCGCGACGTCAACGGCTTCTATTCGGACAGCACCGAGGTCAAAGTCAAGCTCCCTTCTGACGAGACCTTGAGTTCCATCTCCCTGAACCTGAGCGGGGTTGACCGCAAAATCATCGTTGACCTCCTCGACGAGAAGGGAAACAACACGGTGAGGAGCTTTGTGGTTGACAAAGATTGCCAGCTGCTTTTCCCATATCTTGCAAAGGGCCGCTACCGCATACGCATAACGGAAGACTCCAACCGCAACTCCATAGTGGATACGGGATCTGTCCTGGAGCACCGCCAGAGCGAGAAAGTAGTCTTCCTGACCTTCGGAAAGGACAAGTTCATCACCGTCCCGAAGAGCACTGAAATCAGCCAGACCGTCAACATCCCTGAACTATTCGGCTTATGATGAAAAAGAAAGCACTCATATTGCTGTTTCTAAGCCTTATTGCTTCCCCAATGCTAGAAGGCCAGGACAGTTCCGGCTCCGCTTCCGCAAAACGTCCCATCAACGATTACTCGATGATAGGACTAAGCTACGGTGTCACCTTCTCGGATATGATTTTCAGCCCTTCCAAGACCGGCCACAGCTTCATCTTTTCCCCAAATCTGGTAAGTTTGACCTACACCAAATACAGCAAGATGTTCGGTACTCTTCCCTACTTCGGGCTTGTCATCGGGGCAACGATGGGCAATGA
>JAEDLO010000001.1 GCA_016295245.1 Bacteroidales bacterium
TATCCCCCGCACGCTGGCAATGACCCTGTACGGCGACCTGGAAGTCAGCGTCATAGACGAGTTGCCCCCGGGGCGCAAGCCTGTCAAGACCCTGCTCATCTCCCAGAACCGCAAGGCCGCGATGTACAAGTTCCTGCGCGAGGAGATAGCTGCGGGAAGACAGGTATTCATAGTCTATCCGCTCATCTTCGAAAGCGAGAAGCTGGACCTCAAGAACCTGGAACAGGGATATGAGGAGGTAGTCAAGGCCTTCCCTCTGCCCGACTACAAAGTCGCCATCGTCCACGGCCAGCAGAGCGCCGAAGAGAAGGACTTCAATATGTCGGCCTTCGTGGCCGGAAGGGCGAACATCCTGGTATCGACCACAGTCATCGAGGTCGGAGTGGATGTGCCGAATGCTTCGGTGATGGTCATCGAAAGCGCCCAACGCTTCGGTCTGAGCCAGCTCCACCAGCTGCGCGGCCGCGTTGGCAGGGGCGCGGCGAAGTCCTATTGCATCCTGGTCAAGGACTTCAAGACCAGCAAGGAGGCGGAAAGCCGACTGGAGCTGATGTGCTCCACGGAGGACGGCTTCGAGATTGCAGAGCAGGATATGAAGATGAGGGGGCCCGGCAACCTCGAGGGCACACAGCAGAGCGGTCTGCCGATCAACCTGCGCATAGCCTCCCTCGCGCGCGATTCCAGCCTGCTCAACCAGGCGCGCTCCTATGCCCAGAAGGTACTGGATGCCGATCCGACCCTCTCAAAGAGCGAGAACGCCCCTCTTCGCGCGGAACTGCGCAAGTCGCAATACGAAATAAAAGATTACAGCAAAATATCATGAGGAAACTTACGTTCATTCTAGCAAGTGTGGTTATGATCACCGGTTGCACGACCAATTCAAAGGAAAGCGGATACATTCCACGTTCGGATATCCGCATCGAAGACGGAGTTATGACTCCTGAAACCCTGCTCTCTTTCGGAAGGGTGAGCGGCGGTAAACTGTCCCCCGACTCCAAGACCATTCTCTACGGAGTTACTTATACTTCAATTGAGCAGAATCGCTCCTGCCGCAATCTCTTTGTGGTTGACAGCGACGGAAGCAACTGCCGCCAAATCAGCCGTTACGGCAAGAGTGTCAGCTCCGAAACCTGGTCAAAGGACGGCAAAAGCATCTACTTCCTTCAGGGAGGACAGCTCTACAAGGCCGCCTGGAAGGGAGGCAAGCTCGGCAAGAAGCAACTCCTCAGCGATGTTCCCGAGGGTATCAACGACTTCAAGATCTCAAACGACGAGAAGAGCATTATCTACATCAGTTCGGTCAAGAACCCCCTCGTACAGCAGGCAAGCGACATCGACCCGAAACTCGACAAGGCCCAGGTCTATGTCACCGAAGACCTTATGTACCGCCACTGGGACCATTGGGTAACCACCACGCCGAAAAGCTATCTCGCACCCCTTGGAGAGGGCCCGATCTGCGCAGCGAACTCCCGCGACCTGATCGAGGACGAGCCTTATGAACTTCCGACCGAGCCGTTCGGGGGTATTGAGCAGCTCGACTTTTCGCCTGACGGACGCTATGTGGTTTATTCTTGCCGCAAGAAAGTCGGCAAACAATACGCCTTCAGCACCAACTGCGGTATCTATATCTTCGACTCTTCAAGCGGCAAGACCCTGACTGTCAAGGGAGACGGAGGATATGACACCGACCCGGTATGGTCCCCTGACGGAAAGCACATCGCCTGGATTTCAATGCCTCGCGACGGCTACGAGGCCGATGCGCAGAGGCTGCTCGTTTGCGACCTTAGCGAAGGCCCTGACGGTCTGCAGAGCGGCAACGTGCGCCAGCTCGCCAAGGAACTCGACAGGGATGCCTCAGGCCCGGTATGGAGCGCCGATTGCAACGCCATCTACTTCAGCGCCCTTCACAACGGCACCCAGAAACTCTACTGCGCCGGCCTTGACGGAAGCCTCCGCCAGCTGACGGCAAACTCCGAGCCTTATGACTTCTTCAGTCCTTTCGCAGTCTGCGGGCAGCCGGACAACCTTACTATGTATGCGAGCAACTACTGCCTCAACCGCCCTGTCGAGCTTATCAAGCTCCAGATAGGCAAAGAGGGCTATGCAAGCTGGGAGCAGCTCACCGACGAGAACGGCCACATTCTCTCGCAGCTTGACACCCCGACTTCGGAAAGCGTCTATGTCCAGACCGTGGACGGCAAGCAGATGCAGTGCTGGGTGCTCTACCCTCCGAAATTCGACAGCAGCAAGCAATATCCCGCAATAGAAATCGTGCTCGGCGGACCTCAGGGCACCAACTCCCAGGACTGGAGCTACCGCTGGTGCTACCGCCTGATGGCCCAGCAGGGCTACATCGTCATAATGCCTAACCGCCGCGGCACCACCGCGTTCGGACAGGAGTGGAAGGAGCAGATTTCAGGAGACTACTGCGGCCTCAATATGCAGGACTACCTGAGCGCCGGCCACTATATCAAGAGCCAGCCTTACGTGAGCAAGCTGGCCTGCGTGGGCGCATCCTACGGCGGCTACTCAGCCTATATGCTCGAAGGCCTGCACGGCGACCTCTACGACTGCTTCATCGCCCACGCGGGCATCTTCGACGAGAAACAGCTCTGGTTCACCACCGAAGAGATGTGGTTCGCCAACTGGGACAACGGCGGCCTTAGCGAGTATGCCTACACTCCTGGCCAGAGCGGCCCTGCCGGCGACGGTATCACCTTCGGCGGAATGCAGCAGGCAGGCGCGCCTTACGCCGCCACTGCCAAGGCTCAGCGCCACTACGCCAACTCGCCGTCTTCGATGGTGACCAAGTGGCACACCCCTATCCTCTGCATCCACGGTATGTTGGACTTCCGCATCCCGTACGAGCAGGGTATGGCAGCCTTCAACGCCGCCCAGATGATGGGTGTCCCTTCTAAACTGGCCATCTTCCCTGAAGAGAATCACTGGATACTCCAACCACAAAACTCACTCTGCTGGCACCGTACCGTTTACGACTGGCTGGACAGGTGGATGAAATAAAGAAAAAAATGGAAGAAAAGTATTTTGACAAAGACATAGTAGCCTGCTACCGCACAGACCTGCATAACAGGCTCAGGCCGGAAGCCTTCCTGGACCTTGCCCAGCAACTGGCCGTAAAGGGTGCCCAGAGGCTGCCCTTCAATGACACGGCACTTATGAAGCACGACTGCGTATGGGTGCTTGCAAGGATGAAGGCCGTATTTGAAAGAGAGGTGAAGTTCGACAGCGAGCTCGGGCTGAGCACCTGGCACAAGGGGCCCGACGGGCTGTATTTCCTGCGTGACTATCAGCTCTGGGACGACAAGGGCATAGCCGTCAACTCAACCAGTTCCTGGATAGTGATGAACGCCACGACCCGAAGGATTTCCCGCGACGAGAAGGTTATGGAGTTACTGGACATCCCGGCTCAGTGCAGCGAACACGCCATCGAGCAGCCTTGCCCGAAGATAGTATTTCCCAAAAATGCGGAGGCTGAGTTGCTCGGGGTCCACAAGGTGAGATATTCGGACATAGACAAAAACGGCCACACCAACAATGTGAAGTACACGGTATGGGCGCTGGACAATCTCCCTCAGGACCTGGTGCTGAACCACAGGCTCAAGGAGCTGAGCATCAACTTCAACAAGGAAGCCCTGCCGGGAGAGGAAGTAGCCCTGTATCACGCTGAAATCGACGGTGCCCACATCGTCGAGGGACGCTCCCAAGACCATCAGGTCTTTATCGAGAAACTGATCTTTGAATAGACTCAGACTATCTGCCTGAATCTTTCAGGAATACGGACTATTATGACGGCCTCCAGCATCGCCGGTTTGTTCAAGGCGTATGGAGGCCTGAATATTGTCTGGAGCCGGCGGGCGATGACAGTCCACTTGTCCCAGTTTCGGGCCTTGTGGGTCGATACCATACGGATGGTCTTGGATCTGCGCTTGAGATGTTTTTTGACTCCAGACTGTATCCTGTCCTTGTCGCTGAAGCGGGCCTGGATGCGCCCCATATCGAAATAGCCGAAATGGAACAGATACAAATCCTTGGCAATATGATAGTTATGACCTTTGACCCTATGAAAACCGCGACCCCAGCGCAGGGGCTGGGCGATTACGCTCGGCTTGGTGTAGCGTGTTGAGAGACGAGCGTAGGAGCGTTGCGACAGGAACGGGACATCTGCCTGGATATTGCCCTCATAGCCGAGCAACTGGCCCACGTCCACCCCGAGTCCTGAAATAGAAGTTTTGATGTCCTGGGATTCAAGATACTCTCTTAGGCTCACACCCTTGTTGGGGTCCACAACGAGGAACTCATCGGCGTCCACACCTATGGCGAGGTCATAACCCTTCTCCATAAGTTCCGCAGCCCTTGCAGAAAGGAAGTCAAGGCGCTGTTTTTCCAACTCCACTACTTTGCCGGGAATCTTGTCTTCCAGGGAAGTGTTGGTCCCTTCGCAGAATGCAGGCACCGTCTGGTCCTTGCCGTCGAAGTAGATATAGAGGTTCTCGCGACCGAATTCAGCCCCGTAATATTCCACCCATTTTTTGAGGTAGAAGTCATCATTTCTGAGCATCGTCAGAACACAAATCTTCTTGTCCATAAGCTAGATACTATATTCAATAGGGTTCGTGTCTATTTCAGTTTTCAAGACTTCAAGAGCAGGAAAAGCGCTCTTGAGCAGGTCGGCAAGAAGGTCGACGGTAAACTTTTCGCTCTGGTAGTGGCCCAATTCCACGAGTGTCAGGCCGGGGTATTCAAAGAAATCGTGATAGTGGAATTCACCGCTCACGAAGCAGTCAGCCCCCGCATTGCGGGCATCAGCGGCAAGAAAAGCCCCGGCTCCGCCGCAAATAGCCACCTTCGAGACGGTCTTTCCGACAAGCCTGGAGTGACGGACGCATTTGACGCCGAAACGCTCTGCAAGCATCCTTACAAAGTCTCCATCGTTCATCGGCTCAGGAAGACTGCCAATCACTCCGCTGCCTCCTTCCCTGCCCTCCAGAGGGCTGAGAAACGATAGATTATCAAGCCCGATTATCGAGGCTATCTTGTAATTGACCCCTCCCGGCGCATTGTCCAGGCTGGTATGGGCCGAATAGATTGCAATCCCACCGGTAAGAGCTTTGACCACGCAACGCTGCTGATAAGTGGCATCACTGACGGTCTTGAGAGCCTTGAAAATCAGCGGATGGTGGGACACAATCAGGGAGCAGCCCTTTTCGGCCGCTTCGGCAACTATCTCCTCGGTAACGTCAAGGCAGACCAGCACCTTGCCGATTTCAGCATCCGGGAAGCCGACCTGCAGACCGGAATTATCGTAACTCTCCTGGAGTGAGCGGGGCGCCGCCAACTCCAGAAGAGATATGATTTCCTTAAGTGTTGTCATTACTCTGCCAAACTAGAAATTGATGCTCATCTTGTCGCCGCTGTACTCGACTTCCTTTGAAGCGGCACCGTCGGCGAAAACAAGCTTGAAGACACGCTTTTGAGGCATACCCTTGAACGAGCCGCTGCGCTCGCCTATGCTAAGGGTCCTTCCTTTGAGAGTGAACTCTATCGTAGAGTACTCTCCCTTGCGGTAATTCTGGCCGTCACCTTCGTCCTCATAGAGGGTGAAGCTGCCGTTTGCGCCAGGATATACCTTGATTACGAGTTCGTCCCAAGGCTTTTCGTTGCAATACTGCACATCCGGGCCTTCAGGCACAATGCTTCCTGCCTTAACAAAGAGCGGAATATCGTCAAGCTTTGCGGAAACGCTGACATAGCGGCCTCCCTGATGAAGCTTTCCTGTCCAGTAGTCGTACCAGGAAGCACCCTTCGGAAGATATACATTGAAGCTCTTGTCGGCAGTCCAGTCAGGAGTCTCTTCCGACCAGCCGCGTGTCTCGCTGGTGTAGAGGGCTTTGGTGACAGGAGCGACAAGATAGGCGTCGCCGAACATAAACTCACTGCCCATATTCCATACATTCTTGTCCTTAGGGAAGTCCATTACCAGGGCGCGCATAAAGCTGCCGTTGTCGGAAGTGACTTTCCATGAGGTGCTGTAGATGTATGGCAGGAGCGTGTAGCGCATCTTGATAAACTTGAGAATGGCGTCATAAACAGGCTCCCCCTCCTCGCCGAACTCCCAGATTTCGCGGCGTGAGCTCTCTCCGTGGCTTCTCATCATAGGATTGAAGAGGCCGAATTGGAGCCAGCGGACATAGAGTTCCTGGAAGCGCGGATTGCGGGCGCAGCTTGCAGTCTCTCCCCTCTTGTTGTATGCTCCCGGGAAGAAACCGCCGATATCAGAGTTGAAATTTGGATTTCCGGTAAGGGTATAGCCAAGGCCGGCAGGAATCTGGTGGCGGAAATCGTCCCAGGTACTCTGGACGTCACCGCTCCAGGTGTTGGCTCCGGTCCTCTGCTGTCCGGTGAAGGCTGACCTGGTAAGAATCATAGGGCGCCTGTCGGAAACGGTGAGCTGATTGTCCACCACTCCCGAGACGGTCAGAATCGGGAACGCGTTGAGGACTGAACGGTACGAGCCCTCGCCTGTCATTATCTCAAGATCTGAGTCCTTGTAGCTGTGGTGGTCAGGCTCGGTAGAGTCCATCCACCATCCGTCGATGCCCAGATTCTCGAGCCTGAGGAGGTGTTTCCAATAGATGTCGCGGGCCTCGCCGCTGAAGGCATCGTAAGGGAGGACACCCGAAGGATAATCCATACGAGGAGGCCAATAAGGAAGTCCGCTCTGCGGCCAGGTCTCGAAGTTTAGCAGATGACCCTTGGCAGCAAGTTCGCGGTAAGGCTTGGTCATCGGGCCGAAAGAAGCCCAGATGGAGATGAGCAGGTGGGCATTCTTGGCGTGGATTTCGTCAACCATCGCCTTTGGATCAGGGAAGCCCTCATTGAGGAACTCCATCGCATTCCAGAGATAGTTGTTGCCCCAGTACTGCCAGTCCTGGATCACACAGTCGATAGGAACTCTTCTTGACCGGTAGCCTTCAAGCACTCCGAGGATTTCATCCTGGGTCTTGTAGCGCTCGCGGCTCTGCATAAAGCCGTAGCTCCAGAGCGGCAGCATAGGCACGGTGCCGGTAAGTTTGCGGATGCCGGCAATAACTCCGTCAGCGTCGCCGCCATAGATGAAATAATAATCAACGCGGTCACCTACCTCGGATTCGAAGAGCATACCTGATGCGTCATCACGGAAAATGGTCGGAGACGGGTTGTCCCAGAGTATTCCGTAGCCCTTGACCGACTGGACCACAGGCATAAAGTCCTCAGTGTTGTCCTGACGCATATAGCGGTTCTTGCCCCTGAGGCTCAGTTCTCCGTCCTGGAGTATGCCCAGACCGTAAACCGGCTCGTCTTCATCAAGTTTGAATTTTTGTCCTACAACAAAAGATCCCTCGTCCAAACCTTGAAGACGGGTGGTAAGGTAGTGGTCAGCCTCGCTGAGTATCTTCTTGCCCTTCACGCTGAAGGTCACCTTTCCGTCACTCGAGACGCTTACCTTTACAAGCGAAGAGCTGTAGGTCTTGTCGGCGCTGCCGCTTTCGCTGACCTTGACGTCTTCAGGCTCTGCGAAAACGGAAAAACTCTTCTTGGCTGTCGCGAGTGTAGCGGCATCCGATTTCTGGATCCGGACTATGCCGGGAGTGTAAAATGTCACCTTCACCTCCTGTGCCCCCAGTGTCAGGCTGAGCAGGAGTGAAGCTAGAGCGATAATAGGCCTTTTCATAATGATTTGGTTTAAAAGTTTTTGTGTCAGATTTTCCGAAGTTTGGCATATTTGAGCAGGAGGAGCTTCTCGCCGTAATCGTCGAAGCGTATCCTTGCCTTCATATCAGGTGCGCTTCCGCTCAGGTCCAGAATCTGCCCGGCACCGAAGCGGTTGTGTTCAATTCTCATCCCGACACCAAGGTTCTCCTGCGGTATGCCGCTGAAGTCGCCTTCGATAACGGAAGGCCTAGGCGCCGCTGTGGGTCTTGTCGGGGACGGAGCCGGTCTGCGCTCGTAGCTGACCCTCGAAGACTGGCCCCAGGGCGTAGGTGAACCGGGACGCTGCCTCAGACTTGCTCCAGACCAGGACGAAGCCGGGCTGATAAAGTCTTCCTTGCTCAGAGGGTTGAGAATGTAGCGCTTGTCGATTTCGGAGATGAAGCGCGAAGGCGCATTGGACTCGTGCTTGCCGTTGCGCATACGGCTGGTGGCGAAGCTCAGGCTTACAGCCTTCTTGGCGCGGGTCACGGCCACATAGAACAGGCGGCGCTCCTCTTCGAGGTCGCGGGTTGAAGTAGTCATCGACAGGCTCGGGAAGAGGTTCTCCTCCATGCCGGCGACAAAGACATAAGGGTACTCCAGACCCTTCGAAGAGTGGACGGTCATCAGCGAGACTTTGTTTGTGCTGTCCTGGTCATCTTCGACATCCACGTTGCTCAGAAGGGCAGCGCTCTCGAGGAAGTCATCCAGGGTGAAAACCAGGGTCGAGAAATCCTCGCCGGAAGCCTCCACTTCTTCCTGCCTCTCTTCGACAAAGCCCATCACGGAGTTGAGCAATTCGTCTATGTTGGCAAGCCGCGACTGGCCCTCGATGGAGTTGTCGGACTTGAAGAGGGCATAGAGGCCGCTCTTGTCTGCTATCTCGCGCGCGAGGTCGTAGGCGTCGGTAGTGCTGAGCTTCTGCGAAAGAGCGTTGATCATATCGCAGAAGGAGCGAATCTTCCCCACTGCTGCCGGTTTGAGGCCGAACTGCTCGAGATCCTCCAGCTCCACCGCCTTGAAGAGCGAGGTCTTGTGCGTCAGGGCGGCATTGGCAAGAGCATTGAGGCTGGTGTCGCCTATGCCCCTGGCTGGCTTGTTGACGATGCGCCGGAAAGACTCGTCGTCACGCGGATTGACCACAAGCTTGAAGTAAGCCATCATATCCTTGATTTCGGCGCGGTCGAAGAAGGAGTTGCCGGAGTAAATCATATAAGGAATGTTCCTGCGGCGCAGCTGTTCCTCCAGGGCGCGCGACTGCGAGTTGGTGCGGTAGAGGATGGCGAAATCTTCGTATCCGGCCTTGTCCGAGCGGACGCGGTCCATAATGGCGGAGACTATCATCACAGCCTCCTCCGTCTCGGAGCCGGAAGAGATCAGGCGGATGAGTTCGCCCTCCTCAGCGTCGGAGTAGCAGTTCTTGGGGATTCTGCCCTCGTTGTGGGCTATGAGCGAATTGGCGGCGTTGACGATGACCCGGGTGGAACGGTAGTTACGCTCAAGTCTGAAGAGCTTGCACTCCGGATAGTCGCGCTTGAAATTGAGTATGTTTTCTATCTTGGCACCGCGGAAGGCATAGATTGACTGGCTGTCGTCACCCACCACGCATATATTGTGGTGGAACTGGGCCAGCTTCTTGAGTATCAGATACTGGGAGTAGTTGGTATCCTGATACTCATCAACCATTATGTACTCAAAGCGCGAGGCTATGGTCTTCAGAGCCTCCGGATTGTCCCTGAAGAGGATATTCATATTGAGCAGGATGTCGTCGAAATCCATCACGCCGGACTGCTTGAGCTTCAGCTGATAACGCTCATACAGGTCGCACAGCCTCTGATGCTTCGAACGCACATCGGCGAGCATCAGGTCGGAGTTGTTGCGATAGCCGGTCGGCGTGACGAGGTTGTTCTTTGCCGACGAGATGCGCGCGAGAACGTCCTTGGGCTTGTAGATCTTGTCGTCGAGTCCCATCTCCTTGACGCAGACTTTGACCGCGCTCTGGGAATCGGAAGTATCGTATATGGTAAAATTCTCGGGATAGCCCAGGAAGCCGGCGTATTCACGGAGAAAGCGGATGAACACGGAGTGGAAGGTGCCCATCACCAGTCTTCCGGCCTGCCTGCGGCCGACCATCAGGGCGATGCGCTCTTTCATCTCGTTTGCCGCTTTCTTTGTAAAGGTAAGGGCGAGGATGGAAGAAGGATCCGCGCCTTCCTCCAATATGTGTGCAATGCGGCTCGTAAGAACCCTCGTCTTTCCGGAACCGGCGCCGGCGACTATCAGGGAAGGCCCTTGAATGCAGGTCACCGCCTTTACCTGTTCTTCATTCAACCCTTCCAGAACAGAACTTCTATTCATTTCCATCACTATACTATGAACTGAACACGAAAATACGAAAAAAAATGCGTAACTTCGCAACGCTTTTTATGCAAATCCAAAACTTATTAATATCCATGTCACTAAACATCGTTTTGAAAAAAGGTCTGAACGTCCCTATCTCGGGACAGGCAGAGCTTCGTGTCTCAAAGACGATCAGCCCGGAAGTCGTTGCAGTCCAGCCGGATTGCTTCAAGGGCCTGCTTCCAAGACTCCTTGTCAAGGAAGGCGACCCTGTCCTCTGCGGCTCACCAGTCCTTGCTGACAAGAAGAACGCTGACATCCTCATCACCTCGCCGGTAAGCGGCAGCGTGAAGCAGATTGTCAGAGGCGAAAAGCGCAAACTGCTCGCCGTGCTGATCGAGCCCGACGGAAAGCAGGAATGTGTAGATTTCGGCAAGAAGGACGTCAATGCCCTTGATGCAACTTCAATCAAGGAGGCTCTCCTCCAGAGCGGTCTCTGGCCGGTTCTCGTACAGCGTCCTTACGGCATCATCGCCGACCCTCAGCTCAGCCCGCGCGACATCTTCGTGTCCGCATTCAACACCGCCCCTCTGGCAGCTGACAGCGCTTTCTGCCACGCAGAAGAGCTGGGCGCAATCAAGGTCGGCATCGCAGCCCTGAGCAAGCTCACCCCGGGCGCAGTGCACGTCAGCGTCAACAACCCTGACTCACCATTCGCCAATCTGCCGCTCGCTACCACCCACGTCTTCAAGGCAGACAAGCATCCTGCCGGCAATGTGGGAGTTCAGATCAGCAACATCAAGCCTATCCTCAAGGAGCAGACCGTGTGGACCGTGTCCCTGGCAGGTCTGGCAGCCATCGGCAAACTCTTCCTCAGCGGCAAGCTTGACCTCAGCCGCAAGGTGGCAGTCGGCGGCCCTATGGCCATTGGCGCATCCTATGTCAGCACCGTTCCGGGCGCACCTATGAGCGCACTCAACGCCTTCATAGGCAACAGCGATAGCGACAATATCCGCGTCATCAGCGGAGACGTCCTCAGCGGAAGGAATGTCGGCCTCGGCGGCTATCTCGGCTTCGCCGACGAGCAGATCACCATCCTGCTCGAGGGCTACGAGAAGGAACTTCTCGGCTGGTGCCGTCCATTCCGTCCGAAGCAGTACAGCCACGACCACAGCTACTTCTCTTGGCTTCTGCCTAAGAAGAAGTACGATATGACCACCAACCTCCACGGCGGTCCGCGTGCTTTCCTGATGAATGACGACTATTATTCAAAGGTGCTTCCTATGGACATCTTCCCTGTCTTCCTGGCCAAGGCCTGCCTTGCCGGTGACATCGACAAGATGGAGAAGTTCGGCATCTATGAGGTTCTTCCGGAAGATCTCGCAACCTGCGAGTTCGTCGATCCGAGCAAGAACAATATCCAGGATATGATTGCAAAGGGCATAGACCTGATGCTTAAGGAAATGGCTTAAAAGTATGAACAAGATTTTCGAAAAAGGCGGCAAATTATACTGGCTGCACTCAACAGTTGACGCTTTTGAGACCTTCCTCCACGTGCCGGGCACCGTTACACGCAAAGGTGCGCACGTGCGTGACGCAATCGATCTCAAGCGTATCCTCATCATCGTGATTCTCGCAGCCGTTCCGGCAGCCGTATTCGGTATGTGGAACATCGGCTACCAGCACGGTCTTGCAATGGGACAGACCGGTCTCCACATCCTGGAGTACTTCTGGTTCGGTCTCCTCAAGACCCTTCCTCTCTTCATTGTATCTTATGCTGTCGGTCTGGGCATCGAGTTCGCCGCCAGCCAGATTCGTGGCGAAGAAGTTTCTGAGGGCTACCTCGTTTCCGGCTTCTTCATTCCTCTCATCGTTCCGGTTGACATCCCTCTCTGGATGCTTGCTGTAGCAGTCGCTTTCGCAGTGCTTGTAGGCAAGGAATTCTTCGGAGGCACCGGTATGAATATTTGGAACCCGGCCCTTCTGACCCGTGCTTTCCTCTTCTTCTCATATCCTAGCTATATGTCAGGTTCTGACTGCTGGATTGCCTTCAAGAAGGGTGAAACCCCTGTGGCTGATGCATTTACCGGCGCTACTCCTCTCGCACTCGAGGGTGGCAGTGCCCAGTACGGCACCGGCTTCTGGGATCTGTTCATCGGAACCGTTCCGGGATCGGTGGGTGAGACTTCCGTTATAGCCATCCTTCTCGGCGCCATCATCCTCATCTGGACCGGTGTGGCAAGCTGGAAGGTGATGGCAGGCTGCGTTGGCGGCGCCCTTCTCGTAGGCGGCCTCGCCGACCTGGCAGGCGTCAGCACTATGCCTTGCTATATGCAGCTGCTCTGCGGAGGCTTCGCCTTCGGTACAGTCTTTATGGCCACCGACCCTGTCACCTCAGCCCAGACAAGCTGCGGCAAGTGGATTTACGGTCTTTTGATCGGTATCCTCTGTATGACAGTCCGCCTGTTCAACCCGGGCTACGCCGAGGGTATGATGCTCGCAATCCTGCTGGGCAACACCTTCGCGCCGCTCATCGACCACTGCGTGACCAGCATCGCCGTTTCCCGCAGGAACAAGAAATACAAAGCAGCATAAGCCATGAACACAAACGGAAACATCTATACCATAGTTTACTCAACCATCATCGTATGTGTGGTTGCAGCTATCCTGGCTTTCGCAGCTTCTTCACTGAAGCCGCTGCAGCAGGCAAATGAAAAGGCCGAGACCATCAGCCAGATTCTTTCCGCCGCAAAGCTTGACGTTCCTTCAGGCAATGATGCCATCATCAACAGCTACAAGGAGCAGATTGCCGAAGCCTACACCGTAAGCCTCGATGGCGAGAAGAACGGCGAACTGAGCACCGCTGACGCAAGCGTCTGCACAACCTCAGGCCTCAAGGCCCAGAACTACAAGATTGCTGAAGGACAGGGCGCTGCCCTTCCGGTATATGTCTTCAAGAACGGAGTAAGGGTAGTGCCTATCTACGGCGCAGGCCTTTGGGGTCCGGTCTGGGGCTATGTCGCAGTCAATCCTGACGGCACCATCTGCGGCGCCACCTTCGATCACGCGAGCGAAACTCCGGGTCTTGGCGGCAAGATCAAGGATGAGCCTTCATTCCGTGCACAGCTCGAGGGCAAGATCTTCGACTTCTCTGACGTCAAGCCTATTCAGATCGTGAAGGGCGGCGCACCGGAAGGCAAGGCCAATGCCATCGACGCCATCTCCGGAGCCACAATGACCTCCCAGGGTCTGGAAGACGCCATCAACGTCTGGATCAAGGCTTACAAGCCTGTATTCGACGCTGCTCCGGCCTGCGGCGAATGCACAGAAAGTGAATCAAGTGAAAACTAAGAGGAGGACAAGTTATGGCAAATTTGAAAGAAACAATTCTCAATCCAATACTCAAGGGAAACCCGATCACGGTGCTCGTCCTCGGTATCTGTTCTTCGCTCGCCGTTACGGTGGAGCTCAAGGGTGCCTGCGTAATGGCCCTGTCGGTGATTGCCGTCACCGGCCTTTCAAGCCTTGTGGTTTCGCTCTTGCGCAACACCATACCTAACCGCGTGCGCATCATCATCCAGCTCGTAGTAGTCGCTATGATGGTTATCCTCGTGGACCAGGTTCTCAAGGCCTTCGCATACAGCATCGACAAGCAGCTTTCGGTTTACATCGGCCTCATCATCACAAACTGTATCGTGATGGGCCGCATCGAGGCTTTCGCCCTCGGTAACAAGCCGATTCCTTCGCTTCTTGACGGTCTGGCAAACGGTGTAGGCTACGGCATCATCCTCATCATCGTGGCTTTCTTCCGCGAGCTCTTCGGTTCAGGAACCCTCTTCGGCTTCCCTGTACTCAAGGCCATCGGTTACACCAACAACGGTCTTATGATTCTTCCTCCAATGGCCCTCATCATCCTCGGATGTATAGTTTGGGCACAGAGAAGCATCCAGAAGGACCTTCAGGAGAAATAAACAACTAACTCAGACTAAAGAAAATGGAATACGTAAGCTTATTCATAAAGTCAATCTTCGTTGACAATATGATCTTCGCATACTTCCTCGGTATGTGCTCATACCTGGCTGTATCGAAGAATGTCAAGACTGCAAACGGTCTGGGTCTGGCTGTCATCTTCGTGCTGGTCTGCACCCTTCCGCTCAACTATCTGCTCAACAAGTTCATCCTCACCCCGGGCGAGAACTGCATCTTCGGCCCGGATGTTGACCTGAGCTTCCTGAGCTTCATCCTCTTCATCGCAGTGATTGCGGCCTTCACCCAGCTGGTTGAAATGATTGTGGAGAAGTTCCTGCCGACCCTCTATTCATCGCTCGGTATCTTCCTCCCGCTCATCGCCGTGAACTGTGCGATTCTCGGAGGTTCGCTCTTTATGCAGCAGAGGGATTTCGGCGGAGTCGGTGAGAGCGTGGTTTACGCCCTCGGTTCAGGCCTCGGCTGGTATCTTGCCATCGTCGGCCTTGCAGCCATCCGCGAGAAACTCTCTTACAGCAACATCCCGGCAGGCCTCAAGGGCACCGGCATCACTTTCATCACCGTAGGTCTGATGGGTATAGCCTTCATGGCCTTTATGGGAATTTCATTATAGGAGGGTAGCCAAAAATGAATACAGTATTAGCATCAATAATTGTCATCACTGCCGTAACCCTCATCCTGGTGGCTCTCCTGCTCTTCGTCAAGGACAGGATTACCCCGAAGGGCACAGTCAAGATTGACATCAACGACGGCAAGAAGGTTCTCGACGTAACCCCTGGCGGAAACCTTATGGGAACCCTCGCCGAAAACAAGATTTTCCTCCCGTCAGCCTGTGGCGGCAAGGCCAACTGCGGCCAGTGCAAGATTCAGGTAGTCGACGGCGGCGGCGAAATCCTCCCTACCGAGGTCGGCTTCTTCAACCGCAAGCAGATCAAGGACGGCTGGAGGCTCGGCTGCCAGGTAAAGGTAAAGGACAACCTCAAGGTCCAGATGGACGAAAGCGCCCTTAGCATCAAGAAGCTTGAGTGTGAGGTCATTTCCAACGACAACGTTGCGACCTTCATCAAGGAATTCACCGTCAAGCTTCCTGAAGGCGAGAACATCGAGTTCAAGAGCGGTCAGTACATCCAGATCGACATCCCAAAATACGAGCTCGACTTCAAGGACATTGACGTTGCAGACGAGTACAAGGGCGACTGGGAGAAATTCGGTTTCTTCAACCTTCACTCTTCCAACCCTGTCGATACCATCAGGGCATACTCTATGGCCTCTTACCCTGGCGAAAAGGGCATCATCAAGCTCAACGTGCGTATCGCCACTCCTCCATTTGACAGGAGCGTTCCACGCGAGCAGGGCCCTAAGCTTCTGCCTGTAAATCCTGGTATCGCATCATCATACGTCTTCACCCGCAAGCCGGGCGACAAGGTTATGATCAGCGGTCCTTACGGAGACTTCCTCCTCCCGAAGAACGATCCGGACAGCCAGGAATACATCTTCGTCGGCGGTGGTGCCGGTATGGCTCCTCTCCGCTCACACATCATGCAGCTCTTCAAGACCCTGAAGACCGGCAAGCAGGTACACTTCTTCTATGGAGCACGTGCCCTCGTCGAGGCCTTCTACCTTGAGGACTTCGCAGAAATCGAGGCAGAGTTCCCTAACTTCCACTTCCACCTCGCACTCGACCGTCCGGATCCGGCAGCCGATGCCGCAGGCGTGAAGTACGTGGCAGGTTTCGTCCACAACGTAATGTACGAAACCTACCTCAAGGACCACGATGCACCTGAAGACATCAAGTACTTCATGTGCGGTCCTCCTATGATGACCAAGTGCGTTCTCGACCTGCTCGACAACCTCGGAGTTGCCCCTGAGAACATTCTCTTCGACAACTTCGGCGGCTAGTCCCAAGGTCCGCAGATATCTGATAACGAGAGGGTGGCTTCGGCTATCCTCTCGTTTATTTTCAGGGTAGCAAGCTGTGGACTGGGTTTCGCCTTAATTGGTTTTAGGGGAGAAAGCGGTGGACTCGGCGGAGTATCGGGGTTTGCTGTCAATCACCTGCGCACCGAGAATGCCTCAGAGGTGCTTCTGAGCAAGGTCGCCCGAGCAGGTGAATGACAAAACTCTCTCGAAGATCCGCCAGAGACCGTTCTGAGGCAGGTGCCTTTGCTTCGTGTCAATCACCTGCGCACCCAATGTGCCTCACAAGTACTTCTCGGCAGGGTCAAGTGCGCAGGTGAGGGCTTAATGGTCTCACCTGCGCACCCAATATGCCTCAGAGGCACTTCTGGAGGGGGTTACCCGCGCAGGTGATTGACACGAGGTGAGAGTGAGAGGATGAAGAGTGGATTTGGAAGACTGGAAGGGAGATTTGATAGTAGGTGGAAGGAGGCTGGAGAGATATTGAGAGTTGAATGGTGACGCCGCCTCGAATTACGCGGCTCGGCGGCTACAACTCGCCGCTGCGGGGAGCTCGCCAAAGGCTCTCCTCGCGGCGGTTGTCACCACGGAGCACATAAGGCTTTTGTAAAAGATGGTAATGCTTGTGTTTCGTGGATGGCCGGCAGAGTCTGATTCTTTTCTGGTGCCGGGACACGGGCGGCTCCGATTGAAAACAGAGTAACTGCAGACAGAGGATGGCAGATGATAATGTTGCAAGGGGACGTGAATCGATGGAGGGAAAAGGAGGTAAGGTAGGAGGATGGATGGAAAGGAGGGAAGGAGACAAAGGAGGAAAGAGAAAGAAGGAGGAAAGAGGAAGAAGGAGGCGGATGGAAGAAAAGAACAATGAGGCAAGGGAGGATGAATGGAAAGAAAGAAAGAAAGGAAGGGAGAAAAGAGAGAAGATCCTAAGAAGTCGAGGCCGCGTCGGGTTGTGGTGCTGGGCTTCGGCGGCGTTGGCTCCCGAAAAGGGAGGGCACCACGAAGTGGGAGGACCGCCGGGGCCGGCACCACAACTCGACAAATGCGCCTCGACGCTAGCCATCATCCGCCGCGTGAAAGGCAAGGCAAAAGGGCAATGATGCCAAGTTGGCGCCAACTGATTCAGTCAAGGCTGACCTGGAAGACTAGGCAGCAACCCAAGAACGCCTGATCGAAAGCCGAGGTTGAGTGCTACGAACGAAAGCCGGGCTTGAAGGACTTGACAGGATATGTAGGCGGGAAACTTGGGTATTTAAGAAATCGCGGATAATCTCTGCTGATGTAAGTTAGCTTTGCGGCTATGAAACACATCGGCAGTCAGGACAATAACGCTACCCGAAGGTGGCAGTTTCCAAGGCCCGGAACTCTTCTGGTCCGCTTGCCATCGCTTTCTCTTTGCTTGCTTGTTACCAGCGTGCTTGTCCTGACTTCGATGTGCACTAAAGTCTCCCCTGCCCCGAAAAGCGAAGACTCCGAAAGCAAAGAACCCGAAATCGAAAAATCGGACACTCTGAACTATACAATTATAGTCAAAGCCCCCTGCGAAATGAAAAAACTGGACATCCTCGCTTTCGCGACATCGGGAACCAACGACCTCGAGGGCCATAAAACGCTAGTTTCAGGTAAACATGACACGGTCAGGTTCAAAAGCACCAAAGGTGAATTGGATTTCTGTCTGGTTGCCAACAGCCCATTCAACATCAAGACCGGAGCGATAAAGCGCCGCGAAAACCTCGAGAATCTGGAATATGATTTCCTTGACGACTCCGAAGAATGCCCAATACTGAGCGGAGAAGTTAAAATGAAGCCTGGAAAAGCAGAGCTGCAGCTGAAACCTCTGATGTGCAGAATCAGCCTTGAAAATGTCACAAGCACACTCTCCAACTATGAACTTGTCGAGGAGCCACGGGTAAGGCTGACAGACATTCCGGTTACGGCCAAACCTTTCGGCAGCGAGGGCTTTGTACAGCAGGAAAGCCGCGAATATGGTGAATGGAAGAACTTGCCATACGACATTGGACTCTTCACGCAACACCCGGGGACCAGCCTTGCTTTCTATCCGAATGAAACACCTGAAGACAGTTTCGGCTCAACGAGAATAGGACTGGAGTTTGAATACGGTGTAAGAGGAAAAAGATATACAGCAAAGGCCATCCTTCCTCCTACCGGAAGAGCGGACAGCCTCCTGGTCGATGTTCTGGTCGAAGGTGCGGATACCGCTTCCCTTTCTATTTACCGACGAAAGCCCTGATCATCTTCGCTGTCTTGAGCGCTGACGGCTCCCTTGTTGTTGCGGCATCATCCAGTAGTCCCTCTGAAATCAGGGACGAAAGTATCTCTCGGCACAGAGCTGTCTTTTCCGAATCAGGACGTAATTTAATCAAATGGCGGGCAATCTGGCTGTTAAGCACAGGCCACTTGAACTGGGCGCTCCAGCACTCCATCTGGTGCGAATCTGCCTTCGCTCTGTACAGCTGATATGTCCTCTCCAGACCGCAAATCCAACTGTACACCTTCTTCGCACGTGATGAGCCGTTGTCGATAGAGTGCAGATTGAAGTAGTAGAAATACAGCTTGGCATCCGTGTAGGCAGTGGTCGGATTCTTGAGCAGGAGCTCAGACCACCAGGGGAAATCTTCAAAGGCGAGTCCCTTGACAAATGATATTCCCTCCAGCAGTTGTCTGTGAATAAGGTGCCTCCATACGTAATTGTGCTTCAAAGGATTGGCTATACCGTGCGGATGAGAGTACTCACTGGCAACGGAGATGACATCCTTAGTAAAGTGGTATTGCACCTTGGAAGGATCATAAATCTTCTTGAAAGACGATGGCCTGTAATTCAGGTCCTCGAGATGAAAGAAGTGACGAAGAATAAGCTTGGTCCTGTAAAGAGAATCTTTATACCAGGAAACAAGCTCAGCTCCGCTGCGTTTCTGGATATCGAGGGCTATCTCCAAGGTCTGAGGATGGATGAAATCATCCGAATCCACGAATACCACCCACTCGCCACGACAATGCTCCAGACCAGCATTGCGGGCATCCGAAAGGCCGCCGTTCTCCTTGTCGATTATTACAAAACGCGAATCTTTCCCTGCATACTCCCTCAGAATATCAAGGCAGGAGTCTGGGCTTCCGTCATTGACGCATACGGCTTCCCAATCCGTAAAAGTCTGGGCAAGCACGGTATCCAGACACCTTCTCAGGTACCTTTCCACTTTATATACAGGAATAACGAATGATACTACAGGACTCATAATTAACTTGCTAACAATAGTTTATCCTTTAAGAGCACGGGCAGTCAGCGAGCCCGGGCAATTCATAAGCTCCTCTACGCCACCCTCGAAAACCACTTCACCTCCTTTGGCACCGGCATCAGGTCCAAGGTCAATTACCCAGTCAGCAGCACGAATCACATCGGGATTGTGCTCCACTACAAGCAGCGAGTGGCCGTTTTCCAGAAGGGCATCGAAAGCTTTGAGGAGTTTCTCGACATCAAAGAAATGCAGACCGGTGGTAGGCTCGTCAAAGACAAAAAGGATCTTCTCACCCTTGACTGACTGACGGCTCAGGGTCAGGAAATAAGCCAGCTTAATTCGCTGGTTTTCTCCTCCCGAAAGGGTAGAACTGCCCTGTCCGAGCTTGATATAGCCAAGACCGACGTCCTGAAGGGCTTTCAGACGTGAGGCAACGCTCTGAGCCTCAGGCTCCGGGCCCGCGGAGAAAAAATCGACGGCCTCATCCACGCTCAGATCCAGGATTTCGCTCACATTCAGTCCGCGATAACGCACCTCGAGCACTTCCGGACGGAAACGCTTTCCCTTGCACTCTTCGCACACCATCTCCACATCACTCATAAACTGCATACTGATGCGCACGAAACCATTGCCGTGACACTCCGGACAGCGACCACCCTCCGCATTGAAAGAGAAATAATTCGGGCCGTAGCCGTTAATCTTAGCGTATTGCTGACGCGCCATCAGCTTGCGGATGTCATCATAGACTTTGAGGTAGGTCGCCGCATTCGAGCGGCTGCTGCGCCCGATAGGGTTCTGGTCAACATATTCTACGCGGGTGATGCGGTCCAGGTTGCCGCTCAGGCGGCGGAAAACGCCCGGCTTCTCGCCGGCATCATTGAGGCGGCGGAAGAGCGCAGGATAGAGCACATCGCCCACAAGGGAAGACTTCCCTGAGCCGGAAACGCCTGTCACCACGGTCAGCACGTCCAAAGGGAAGCGCACGGTGATGTCCTTGAGATTATGCTCCATCGCCCCCTCGACGGTAATCGAGTAGTGCCAGTTGCGCTTCTTGCGGCTATAGCGCTCTCGCTGTCCGCCTATATACTGGAGAGTAAGCGAGGCGGCAAGCGCTTCAGGGTTGAGGGCATGAGCGTCCACCTTTCCCTGGAAAACCACCTCGCCTCCACCGGAGCCTGCACGCGGGCCCATATCGATAAGCAGGTCTGCCGCGCGTATGATTTCTTCATCGTGTTCCACGACAAGTACGGTGTTGCCCAGGTCACGAAGGCGGCGCAATACGGAGATAAGCCGCTGGGTATCACGAGGATGCAAGCCAATGCTCGGCTCATCGAGTATATACATCGAGCCTACGAGACTAGAGCCGAGCGCCGTCACGAGATTGATGCGCTGAGTCTCGCCGCCTGACAGGGTGTTGCAGGCCCTGTTGAGGGTCAGATAGCCAAGGCCGACATCTTCTATGCAATGCAGACGCGAAAGCAGTTCTGAAAGTGGTTCGGCAACGATTTCGCGCTCGTAGTCGGAGAGTTGAATATTCTCCAGAAAAGCGATGGCCTCCTCGACTGTCTTGGTCAGGAACTGGTGGATATTGATGCCTCCGACCTTGACCCAAAGCGCCTCCTTTCGCAGGCGGCTGCCCTGGCAGTCCGGGCACACTGTTTTGCCGCTGTAGCGGCTGAGCATATACTTGTACTGGATTTTGTAGCGCTGCGACTCAACCCATGCGAAGAACTCCCGGATGCCCACAAGCGAATCCTTGCCTTCAACGGAATGGGTGTTCCAGATTATGTCCTTATGCTCCTGTGGAAGGTTGCAGTAGGGTTCAAAGATGGAGATGCCGTAGGAAGGCGCATGCTTGATGAGATTATCACGAAACCAGCCCATCTTTTCCCCCTTCCAGCAGGCAATTGCTCCGTCATAGATGCTCTTGCTCTTGTCTGGAATCACCAGGTCTTCGGAGATGTCAATGGTCTGCCCGAGGCCGCCACAGGTCTGGCAGGCACCCAGAGGCGAATTGAAACTGAAGAGGTGGTCCTCCGGGCGAAGAAACTTGATGCCGTCAAGTTCAAAACGGTTGGAGAATGACTTTGACTGTCCATTGTCGGCGCAAACCTCCACGAGGCCGTCCGAGCGCCGGAAAGCCTCCGCCACCGAAGACTGCAGACGGGAAAGCGTATCCTCATCAAACGCCCCATCCAGCCTCACCCTGTCAAGCAGCAGGGAGGCCTTCCGAGGATAGGCTCCGTCCATCCGAAGCACATCGTCAATCCTGACGGGGGCGCCATCTGCATAGAGGCGGGTGTAGCCCTCTTCCTTGAGCGAAAGCATCAGTTCCACCTTATCTTCACGCTCTTCCCAGCCCAGATCGGCAAGCACATAGGCAAGCCCGGCGGCGCCCTGCGTTGCCAGAGACTTCAGGTAAGCGATGACGTCGGGGATGTCGCTGCTCTTCACTTCCCTTCCCGAAACGGGAGAAAAGGTGCGGCCGATGCGGGCGAAGATCAGCCGCAGATAATCATAAATCTCGGTAGTCGTAGCCACGGTAGAGCGCACGTTTCGCACCGTCACCTTCTGCTCAATGGCTATTGCCGGAGGTATCCCTTCAATCAGGTCCACATCCGGCTTGCTCATACGCCCGAGAAACTGACGGGCATAAGAAGAGAGGCTTTCGGCGAAACGCCTCTGCCCCTCTGCAAACAATGTATCAAAGGCGAGGGAAGACTTTCCCGATCCGGACACACCTGTTATCACGATGAATTTGCCGCGAGGTATCTCCAGGGAGATGTTCTTCAGATTGTTTACCCTTGCTCCTTTGATGCTGATATTGTCACTCATCTGAATCCTTCAGTCCAGTCTTGAAAGAGGCCCAGGTGTCTCTTCCCCACAGAACCCAAACCGCTGCGAGTGCGACACCCAGGAAAATACAAATCAAAAGGATGTTCAGTTTGGAGGCATTGCTCTTCTTGAGAGGGACGCTAGGCGGCTGAAGAACGGTGCAGACGGGTGTTTCCTTCTGCAGGTTTGCCTTTGCGACCTGAAGCTGCTGGGCGCAGGTGTTATAAAGCTGGTAGCAAAGGTTCATCTCGTTCTGGAGACGCTCGGATTCAGTCCTGATGCTCTGGAAAACAACTCCCTGATTGGCGTCAACATACTTTGCGTAACGCTGCTGCGCCTTGTAGTAATCGTTCTTGGTCTCCTCATAGAGTTGCTCGGCGTACTTGAGATCCTCGCGTGCCTTGTCAGTCCTGTAGGCCGTCACGTAATCCTGAATCTTTCCGACCAGAACATTACAAAGCTGGGCCGCAACGTGTGGGTCCTGGGCCGTGGCGCTGATGGTAATCATACTTGTCTTCTTGTCAACGGACACGCTGATGCTTTCTTTGATGGCTTTGAGAATCCCGGCCTGTTCGTCAGTCAGCTCGTATGGATTCAGGTCTGCATAACCCTCAAGCTTTTCTTTCTTCTCCTTGAAGAGGCTCATTGTCCAGCCAAGGGCCTTCATCGGGAAAGAAATGACAGCATTCCACCACGGAGCCTTGTTATATTCCTTCAGATACTCATAGTAGTCTGTAGTGATGGTTTCCTTCTTGTGCTTGAAGCTAACCTCAAGCGAGAAAAGGTCGGTAAGGAAAGGAGTTGAATTCACAATCTCAGGATAGATGTCCGGCGTAAGAGCGTCAGGGCCGCTGCCGGAGCCGAGATTGATGCCGGCAAGGCTGGCGAGGGCGGAAAGGTTTCCGCCACCCGAGCTACCGCCTGTACGCTCAGGGGCCATAAGAGCCGATGCGCTATATTCGTTTGGAATGCTGAAGCCGACTATCAGGCCTACCACAATTGCTCCGCAAGCCCATTTCAAAAGAAGTTTCCACTCTTTTAAAACTTTGCGGACAAGCTCCATAATGTCAACCTCGTCGTACTGCTCCTCCTGCTGGAGATTGCCGTTGTACTGATTCATTTCGTTTTGATCCATAGCTGATTATTTTACGAGGTTGACAAGGGTAATGATAACTGTTGAAAGCGAAGCCGCAGATGTGGCGATTGACATCACTTCTCCGGCACTCATTCCATTTTTCTCTTCCTTCTGAGGCACTATGATCTCACATCCCGGCTCAATTTTGACACCCATTCTGCCGGCCTTTGCCACAGAACCGTTCATATAGACGATATAAGCCTTGCTTCTCTTTGCCCTAAGGCCATAGCCGCCGGCCGCGTTGATATACTCACGGGCGGACCTGCCTGGAACATAAGACATCACATTAGGGTTCATCACCGCGCCGGATACCTTTACGGTGCTCAACATTTCAGGGACTGTGAGTTCATCACCTTCCTTGAGGATGATATCGTACTCGCTTCCCGGGTTTGCAACGGCCTGATCAAGCGAAATTGCAACGTTGAAATATGATTCCGACTCATCATCGACCATCAGAGAATCCTTTGTCGCACTTCTTGCAGCCAATTTCTTCTTTGCTTCAAGTACCTTCTTCTCCTCTTCGCCTATGGCTCTCTTGAGGGTTGCACCCTTGAGGTATGCGTGGTCTGTGACTCCACCTGCCCTGGCAACGAGGTTTGAAAGTCTCTCGCCGACATTGATGAGGAGATAGTCACCGGGGAAGGCAACTTCACCGTTGACTTTGACAAACTGCTGAGGACGATAGCCCGGAGATCTTCTGACAGACACAACGTCATATGGCTGGAGCTTGAAAGAAGGATCGGAACTTACGAACTTGCCGTTCTCGATGGAAATGCTCAGCGAAACTCCCAACTCATCCGTTGCCTCAAGACTTTCAGGGTCATAGATGCGGCGTGCAATGTCAACCTTTGCGGTAGAAGCACCGTCAAGCAGACCTCCTGCCATCAGGATAAGATCCTCGACGGAAGTATTCTTGCTGTAAGTGAAAATACCGGGCTGTGCGACATAACCGTTGATGGTCAAGGTACCCGGAGCCTGAATCTCAGCATTGCTTGTAACCGAAACTATATCATTCTTGCGAAGAAGAATATCTTCTGCCTTTCCGCTCATCACGGCACCGAGGTCGACCGAAATGGTGCGCAAGGTAAGGTCATCGTTCTCACGGGAAATTACTGCCCTCTTGAGGAAAGCATCCTCCCTCAGGCCTCCGGCCTTCCCGATAAGCTGGCGCAGCGTGGCGACGTCTCCGCCGATCTGGTAATATCCCGGGCGCATAACTGCACCATTGATAGAAACCCTGTTGGTATAACGGTCAAGTACCTTTGCGACATTGACGCTGTCGCCGTCAGCAAGGCTGAAAGAGCCGAAGCCTGCAGCGGCTACGGTCGAAAGCTCACGCTCTTTGCCGTTGATGCGGGCAACATTCACGTTTTCCCTGTATGAGTTTGACGAGAAACCGCCGGCGTAACGGATAAGGTCTGAAAGATTTTCCTCTCCTGTCATTTCGTACTTCATCGGACGCTTCACTTCTCCGGCCACAGTAACCCTGTTGAGGTAAGGAGGTACGATTACGATATCTCCGTCCTTGAGCCTGATGTCAGAGTCCGACTTGCCGTTGAAAAGGTATCCGTAGAAGTCAACGCTTGCTATCTGCTTGCCGCCGCGAACAACCTTGATGGCTCTGAGGGAGCCGTTGTCGGTCACGCCCTGGGCATTATAAAGAGCATTGAAAACTGTTGCGAATGAAGAAAGGCGGTATGTGCCGGGGGTCTTCACCTCACCCATCACATTAACCTGGATGGTCCTTACGCCACCGAGAGTGACGCTTACCGAAGTATTAGGAGTATCACCTCCGATGCTTGAATACTTTGACACAAGGGCCTTCTTAATCTTGTTGGAAGCCTCTTTGATAGTCAGGCCATTGAGATAGATAGGCCCAATCTGGCTGATGCTGATGCGACCTTCCGGGGAGATGGTCTGATTGATCGTTGCTTCGTTGTAGCCCCAGATTTCGATGATAAGTTCATCGCCCGGGCCAAGGATATAATCCGAAGGAGTCGCAATATTCTCATTCGGCTCGAAAGTCAAATCGCGTCCGCTGAAGATATCAACGCCGAAGACACGGCTTGTGGCAGGAATCCTGTCCTCAAGAGGGCGTTCGCCAAAATAGTCCTCCTCATAATACTCTGAACCGTACTCCGAACCGTACTCCGAACCGTACTCTGCATCGTATTCTGCATCGTCTCTGTATCTGGACCTGGTCCTTGACCTGTCATTGGCTGTAGTATTACGCCTGTCGTTCTGACGTGACTTGGTTGCAGTCTGCCTCGGATTCTTCTTGCTTTGCGAATCGGCGGTTGCGTTTTCACCAGCTGATTCATTGGCATACTGCTCCTTGAGCCTCTCGAGCTGTTCGCGGGTAACACCGCGAGCGACCAGTTCACGGGCCATCTGCTCCTGCGACTTGCCGGAAGCCATCCCCGACTTCACATATTCCAAAACCTGAGAATCCGTCATCTGGGCAAAAGCCAGGACTGACGAAAGACAAAGGGTGGAAAGGATAAGGATTATTGATTTCTTCATAACAAAAATGGTATTTCGAAGTTAAGGATACAAATATAGCACAAATCATACTTACGACAAAGAATAATATTATATGAAGGCCGTCCCAGCCACATTTTTTTGCAATTTTTTCTCAAAAATACTTGCAGGTATGAAAAAAATCCGTACCTTTGCATCGCATTCAACGAATGACCGGAATTGGTGCGGTAGTTCAGCTGGTTAGAATGCCGGCCTGTCACGCCGGAGGTCGAGGGTTCGAGTCCCTTCCGCACCGCTCAAAGCCTCTCACGCTAGTGAGGGGTTTTTTGTTATTCAACGCATACAAACGCCCGCCCACTATGCAAGAAACTCTCGCCGGCATTCTCAACTCCATCAATGAGCCTATGGCTGTAGTGATGGTGGTAACTCTTTGTTTTTCAGGAATCTACTTCACACTCAAAACCAAAGGAGTCCAGTTCAGGATGATTTCCGAGATGTTCCGTCTGCTATTCAAGTCCGACGGAGCTCAAGCACAAAAGAGCAAGAGCAGCAGGCGCATCAGTTCGCTTGAAGCCTTTATGGTCTCCCTCGCCTCGCGCGTCGGAACGGGCAATCTTGCGGGCGTTGCGACGGCCATCGTAATCGGCGGTCCGGGCGCCATCTTCTGGATGTGGGTTATGGCTTTGGTGGGCAGCGTCAACACCTTCATCGAGTGCACCCTCGCCCAGCTTTTCAAGAAGCGCGGTGGGGACTCGTTCATTGGAGGTCCAGCCTACTACATCTCCAAAGGCTTGCACAAGCGCTGGTTCGCCTGTATCTTCGCAGTCGCCATCATCGCCCAGTTCGGCCTCACCAACAATATGGTCCAGGCCAACACCATTACCTCCGCCGTCAGCGAGGCATTCAGCGTTTCTCCCGTACTCATAGCATCCGTCCTGACGGCATTCTCGCTTGCAGTCATCTTCGGCGGCATCTCGCGCATCGCCAAGGCCTGCTCGGTCATCGTACCGTTCATGGCCCTCGCATATCTGGGCATCGCCCTCTGGGTGGTCATCAGCAACCTGAGCGCCATCCCCGGCATCCTCGCACTCATAGTCAAGAGCGCCTTCGGCTTTGAACAGGCGGCGGGAGGAGCGGTCGGCACCGCCATACTGATGGGCTTCAAGCGCGGCATTTTCAGCAACGAGGCCGGCGAGGGAAGTGCTCCGAACGCCGCCGCAACTGCAGACGTGAGCCATCCTGTGAAGCAGGGCCTCATCCAAACCCTGGGCGTTTATACCGACACCCTGCTCATCTGCACCTGCACCGCCATCCTCATCCTCTGTTCGGGGCTGTACGACTGCGGTGCTAATGGCATCGAACTCACCCAAGCGGCAATGACCTTCCACATCGGCCCCTCCGGCAAGTACATCATCGCCGTCTGCATCCTCTTTTTCGCCTTCTCCAGCGTCCTGGGCAATTATTATTACGGCGAATGCAACATCAACTTCCTGTGCAACGGCTCGCCACACACCAGGACAGCCATCAACATCTACAGGGTGATTCTCGGTGTCCTCATCTTCATAGGCTCGCTCTCTACCATCGAGATAGTCTGGGCACTGGTGGACTTCTGCATGGTGATAATGACTGTCTGCAACCTGATTGCCATACTGCTTCTGGGCAAGTATGCAGTAAGGCTTCTGGATGACTACCGCCGTCAGCTCAAGGAAGGCAGAAACCCTCACTACAGCTCCGACACCATCCCGGAGATAGCCTCCGAGACCGAGTGCTGGCCGGACAAAAAAAGAGGATGACCGCAGTTCATAGACCGGTCATCCCCTCAAATGCAGAAAGCAGGGCAACTATTTCTTTGCCTTGTACTTACGCTGAAAGATCACTGTGTTGCCCTCTTCGGCGCCGCCAATTCTGGTCACAACGACGGTTACATCGCTGAAATCAAAGAAAGAGCAATATTTCGGATCAGCCTCGGCCTTGTTCATTGCCGAATTCACGATGTCCTTGACCTTCTTGTCGCAGTCAGTCTGCAGTCCTGAGAACTTCCAGGCCGAGCTGAGTTGCACGCCTCCGGCGCTCTGAATCTCTTTCAGAATGAGATCTTCGCCAAGACTGTCCATCTGCCATGACATACAAGAGCCGGTGCTTGCTTCCGGAGTAATGGTATAGAGAAAATCTCCGCTCACTACAGGCTGGCAGGAAGAAATGCAGAGTGCAGCTACTGCAACTGCAAGGATTGTTAATAATTTCTTCATATTTAATACTATGTTTGCGGCCACAAAAGTAGTATATTTTTTTAAAAAAAGCGGTACATTTACAAATCAAATAAAACCACAGGATTATGAATTGCTACAAACTCAAACTCGCCACTTTCGGCATCCTTCTTTCCATCCTTGCCTTCCCTTCCTGCGAAAACTGTCGCGAAAAGGAAGAACTATCTGACATCAATATGCCGATTATCCAGACAAAATTCACCGCGGACCCCGCTCCCGTAGTCCACGACGGAGTCGTTTATCTTTTCACCACCCACGATGAGGACGGCGCCCAGGGCTTTTTGATGAAGGACTGGCTGCTATACACCTCAACCGATATGGTAAACTGGCAGGACCACGGAGCTGTAGCCTCGCTCAGGGACTTCAGCTGGTACAAGGGCAACAACGGAGCCTGGGCCGAGCAGGTGATAGAGAGAAACGGCAAATGGTATATGTATTGTCCAATTCACGGCAACGGTATCGGAGTGCTCGTCGCCGACTCCCCTTACGGACCTTATATTGACCCGCTCGGAAAACCTCTCATCTGGCAGAAAGAGCATTGGGACGACATCGACCCGACAATCCTCATCGATGACGACGGCCAAGCCTATATGTATTGGGGCAATCCCAATGTCTATTACGTCAAGCTCAACGAGGATATGATTTCATATTCGGGCGAAATCGTCAAACTCCCGCGCATAGAAGACTATCAGGAAGGCCCGTGGATCTGGAAGAGAGAGTCAAAATACTATCTCGCCTTTGCCTCCACCTGCTGTCCCGAGGGCATAGGCTACGCTATGAGCGACTCCCCTACCGGGCCATGGACCCATATGGGCCATATTATGGACCACACGGTCCGCACCAGAGGCAACCATCCGGGCATCATTGAATACAAGGGCAAGTACTACTGCTTCGGGCTCAACTACGACATCTTCAGCCTGAGCACCAGCCGCCACGCAGAGCAGAGAAGCGTCTCCGCTGCTGAAATGACTTTCAATCCTGACGGAACCATAGTCGAGCTGCCGTATTTCCACGAGTGCAAGCTCGAGCAGGTCGAGCCTTTCAATCCGTACCGCAAGGTTGAGGCCGAGACCATGGCCTGGGGCTACGGTCTGAAGACCTCAGAATTCAACACCACCGGACCTAAGCGCCCGACTCCTTTCGTCACCGGCATCGACGAGGGCGAATACATAATGATAAAGGGCGTTGACTTCGCCGCCGGAGCCAAGTCTTTCAGCGCCAGCGCAGCAAGCCATCTCTGGGGTGGCAGCATCGAGGTCCGCATCGATGCTGTCGACGGCAAGCTCCTCGGCAAGGTCAGGGTACCGGCAACCAGGGACGAGTATCAGACTCTCAGCTGCCCGCTCAAAAAAGTCAGCGGAATCCACGACCTCTATTTTGTATTCCGCGGAACTTCCCGCCAGAGTTGCAACCTGTTCAATTTCGACTGGTGGCAGATGGAAGCACTTAACTAACGCTACAATATGAGAAAGAAACTGATCATCACGGCTTTGCTGGCATTTTGCTTCAGCCTGGCCACCCAGGCGAAGCCTGATCCAAAATTCCACATCTACCTCTGCTTCGGCCAGTCCAATATGGAAGCCGGAGCCGTTCCGGCCGATATCGACAAGGGGTTCCGCAACCCGAGGCTCAAATTCCTCGCAGCCGTCGATATGCCGCGCCTGGGACGAGAAAAGGGCAAATGGTACACTGCGACTCCGCCTATCTGCCGCGAGAACAACAATCTCGGTCCTGTGGATTTCTTCGGCCGCAGGATGATTGAGTATATGCCCGAGGACTACACTGTCGGCCTGATTAATGTTTCCGTCGCCGGAGCAAAAATCGAGCTTTGGGACAAGACAGCCTACAAGGAATACATCGATTCAGAGAGGGACTGGATGAAAGCCATCGTAAAGGAATACGACGGCTGCCCTTACCAGAGGCTGCTCGAGATGGCTCGCATCGCCCAGAAGGACGGCGTCATCAAGGGTATGCTTGTCCACCAGGGCGAATCCAATTCCGAAGACCCTGAATGGCCGAAGAAGCTCGCCAAAATCCACGACGATCTCTGCCGCGACCTGGGTCTCAATCCCGCAGACATACCCCTGCTTGCAGGCGAGTTGAAATACCAGGAGGCGGACGGCGTTTGCTGGGCCTTCAACCGCGACATACTGCCGCATCTGCCGGAAGTGCTCCCCAACGCCCACATCATCTCGGCGCTGGGTTGCGAGAGCACGGGCGACCAGTTCCACTTCAGCACCGAAGGAATGAGGCTGTTGGGCTCACGCTATGCCGACAAGATGCTCGAACTCCAGGGCTTCCGCAAGCCGGCAAGCCGTCAGGCAACCCTCAGGCCTTCCCGCACCGGAATAGACATCAGCCCGCTTCTGAGCGGCATCTTCTTCGAAGACATCAACCAGTCGCTTGACGGCGGCCTCTGCGCCCAGCTCATCCAGAACAACTCCTTCCAGGCCTACGATGTGCCGGAGGCACCTAACGCCGCGGAGTTCTCCCCTTGCGACACCCTCATCTACGGCTGGACGCTCATCCGCCCCGAGGGCTCGAAGGGCAGCGCCCGCATCGTATGCGACAAGCCGCTGATCGCCAACTTGCCGCGCCACTACGATTTCGATCCTGACGACCAGTACGACGACGAGCTGCGCTACCGCCAGATGAGCCTGCGCTTCGACATCTCGAGCGCCCCTATGGGTATCGCCGCAAACGGCTATGGCATAGCGCCTTACAGCAGGGACAGGAGCGCATATTACAGCAACGACACCCAGATTCCGTCCATTCCTGCAAAGGAGGGCGTAAGCTACGACCTGGGACTCTACCTCTGCCCTGAAGCCTACTCCGGCTCGTTTGATATCTACCTCGAGAACGCCGGTGGGGAGAAGATTTCCAACACCGTCACCATAAAGCCGCAGGGCCGTGAGTGGAAGAAGCACGAGGCTGTCCTCAAGGCCGAAAAGACCGAGGACTGCCGCCTGTGCATCGTCGCCGATGCTCCGGGCAGCTTCTATCTCGACTTCGTGACCCTCATCCCTGAGGCCTCCGAGCTCTGGATGGACGGCAAGGCCGGTGCACTGCGCAAGGATATGATGCAGGCACTGCGCGACCTCAACCCTAAATTCATGCGCTTCCCGGGCGGCTGCGCTTCCGAGGGCACCAGCTACTTCGGCCAGGTGTTCTGGAAAAACTCCGTCGGCCCGGTTGAGGAGCGCATCGGCTTCCGCAACCACTGGGGTTACTGGACTTCGCAGCACATTGGCTTCTACGAATATCTGCTGATGGCCGAGTCACTGGGCGCAACCCCTCTTCCTGTGCTCAACAACGGCGTAACCTGCCAGTTCGCCGGCCACCGCTACATCGCTCCGCTGGAAACCGAGCGCGACAGGCAGCGCTTCCACGACATATTCGTCAAGGATGCCCTTGACCTGATTGAGTTCTGCAACGGCGGCACCGACACCGAGTGGGGCGCACTCAGGGCCAGAATGGGCCACCCGCAGCCTTTCAATCTCAAGTACCTGGGCATCGGCAACGAAAACCGCGGAAAAGAGTTCTGGGAGCGCTTCGACATTATGTACAAGGCCATCAAGGCAGCGCATCCGGAAATCGTAATCGTGAGCACGGCAGGAGCCGCTGACGCCGGCGAAGAATTCAATGCCAACTATACTCAGATCGACTCCAAGTACCCTGACACCATAGTTGACGAGCACTACTACAAGGGCGACGAATGGTTCTACAACAACACCCACCGCTACGACCCGGGCAAGCTTCGCGGAGCAGAGGGTCTGACTTATGACCGCAAGCGCCCTACCAGGGTATTCGTCGGGGAATTCGCCAACAACGGAACCAACAACGCATATGCATCAACCCTGGCCGAAGCCGCATACTGGACCGGTCTGGAGCGAAACTCGGATATGGTGATGATGGCCGCCTACGCCCCTCTTTTCTGCAAGAAGGGCTACAACAAATGGAATTCGAACCTCATCTGGTTCGACAACCGAGGTCTCTGGAGAACATCCAACTACTACTACCAGAAGCTCTTCTCTCAGGCTGGAGACAAGGCCTTGGAAATCAGCGAGGTGACAAACGGCGGCAAGCCAGATCCTAACATCTACACTTCAGCGACCATCGACAGCCGCAGCGGAGACATTTACCTCAAGTTCGTCAATGCCGAGCAGCTCGAGAAGGTACTTGAGCTGAATATCGAAGGAGGAAAGAAATACAGCGTCACGATGGAGTTCATCTCTTCTCACGACACCGATGTCAAGAACCAGAAGGACCAGAACTACTACTCCAGCCACCCGGACTACGCCCCGAAGCCAGTTGTTACGGGGCCTGACGGCAGAGGTCTCCCGAGAGGCTTCCAGGGCTTCAGCAAAAGCGTAAACTACCTCGAAACCGTCGTGCCTCACAGTCGTGAGTTCGGCACCGTAAGCAAGAGCGCAAGACTTGTGCTGCCGGAAAATTCAGTCGGAATAATCAAATTTTCGACCCTAAAATAATTTTGTCAAAAGTTGTCAAAACCCAGTCATATCTTTGCATTCGTAATCAAAAACGGATGCAAAGATATGAATATGGTAAGCAGACCTCAGTATTTCAAGCCAGTTTACGGCATTCACCCCCACGGAGGACACAAGGCCCTCGTGCATTTTCAGGACAGATACTTCAGACCTTGTCCTGAAGAAAAGGCTGCGAGAGCCGTATATGTAGAATACGACATCAACGGCGTTCCCATCCACGTTGAGGTCCTATTCGGCGCAAATTAGTATCTTTGCGTATGCAAATGACTGAAAATACCGGATTCACAATCCGTGACGCAAGCCCGTCTGACGCCCGATTCGTGGCCTGGACTGTCTTGACTGCGATAGGCCGCACTGCCGAAGGAGATGAAATGGAAAGGCTGGCAAAAAGCTGCAGTCTTCCGGACACGTTGTATTCTTATCGAAATTCCCGCCTTGCAATGGACGGAGACAAACCCGTCGCCTGTCTGATAGCTTACCCCGGGCAGCGGTACAGAGAGATGAGGGACCGCACCTGGAAAGAGGTCTGGAAAGACGAAGGCTTCAATCTGGACGAGATTGCGGATGAAACTGCCGCGGGAGAATATTATCTGGATTCAATGGCAGCCCTGCCTGAATACAGGGGTTGCGGCATTGCTCCCCTGCTCTTTTCCGACGCATTCGACAGAGCCCGCAAGCTCGGGCTGGAAACGGTCAGCCTGATTGCCGACCTTGAGTCGCCACGCCTGCTGAACCACTACCGCAAAATCGGCTTCGAGGACAAAGAGAAAGTCCTTTTCTTCGGAGAGGAATATATACGTATGACAATTAATATCAAGTAATTATGGACTTCCTTGAAGTAATAGAAAAACGCCACAGCGTAAGGCGCTTCGAAGACAGACCGGTGGACCGCGAGGTCCTTGACACCCTGATTTCAATCGCCTCAACCGCCCCTTCTTCCAAGAATTGCAAGAGTTCCGCCTATATGATAATCGAAGATCCTTCTACCATCGAGGCGCTCAGCCAGATGCGCAGCAGCGGCTCCTCCTTCGTCAAGGACGCGCCGGCTGTCATCGTAGTTCTGGGCAACTCTTCCCTTACTGACATGTGGGTGGAGAACTGTTCAATCTCGGCCACCTTCCTGCAACTGGCCGCAACTGCCCTTGACCTCGGCAGCTGCTGGGTGCAGGTAGCCGGACGCCCGCGCGACAACAAGCAGCCCGAGGGCGAAAAGGCCGAGGACTACGTACGCGAACTTCTGGGCATCAAGGACGAGATGCGCATCGAGTGCCTTCTTGCAGTAGGTTACGAGAAGGCAGCTTAACAGAAGAAGCTTCAGGGTTCGAGGACCAGCTCGCTGATGATGTTGTCAGCCTTGCCGAGCTCCTTTATGATGAAGAGGGCATAGCGTATGTCGAGCGCAATATTGCGGCAGAAATACGGGTCGAAGGCGATGTCACTCATCGTTCCCTCCCAGACTCTGTCGAAGTTGACGCCGATGAGCTTGCCCTCTGCGTTTATCACAGGGCTGCCCGAATTGCCGCCGGTAGTGTGGTTGGTCGCAAGGAAGCAGACAGGCACCTGGGAATAGTCTCCCGAAGCATACAGATCGCGTAGCTCCTGAGGGATATTGTAGTCGAAAATCTCTGGATTGTCCTTCTCCATCACACCCTTCAGGGTTGAAACCGGCTTATAGCGCACGCCGTCAGAAGGCTCGTAACCCTTTACATTTCCATAGGCGACGCGAAGGGTCAGATTGGCGTCCGGGAAGAAATTCTTATCCTTCTCAAATGACATCTGAGCCTGCATATACTCGCGGTTGAGAAGATCCAGACGGCGGTTAATCCGCCTTATCTGCGGCATCGCATACTCCTGGGCCCAATCCCTCATACTCTTGTAGAAAACATAGGCCGGGTCTTGCTCAGCCTGCTCCGGGCTCAGCGCAAAGGCCTTGCTTTCGCTGGCGAAGGCCGAGCTTCTGAAAAGGGAGTCTGCCCAGACATTCACGCTGCCGTAGAGCTGAAGCGACTCATTGAAATAAGAGGGGCGCTGATCCTCCGCAATAAGCTCGGAGAACCTCGTCATCACAGCCTCGAAACTCTCCTTGTCGATAGGCAGATACCAGTCCTTGTAGAAAGCCTTAAGCGCCTTCTCCCTTTTGGCTGCATCTTCCTCGGCTACGAAAGCCGCGGCAGCTCTGGCAATCTCGACGACGGCTGCGCTTTCATTGTAGATCTCAAGAGCGAACTTGTATGGTTCGAGCTCGGCGTAAACTCTCTCAAGGCTGTCGCAGATGCCCTCGAAGCGGGTGCCTGCAGCCCAGGCTGAAAGCCTCTTCTCGTATTCGCGTTTGGCATCCACAACGCCGTTGCGCCTGATGCCGAGGGCTTCGCCCTGCCATTTCTTCCAGGCGTTCGCCACACTGGCATTTTTGGCGCTGTACTGGATGCGGACCTTCTGGCTACGGGCCATATGCTTCTTCTGCGCGTCGAGCCTCAAACTGCGAAGCCCGATTTTGGCAGGGTCGGATTTCTCGGCGATGTACCTTACGGCAGCGGAATGGATGTACTCCTGGGTGCTGCCAGGGAAGCCGTAGATGAAGGTGAAATCCCCTTCCTTGACGCCTGCGGTGCTGATCGGGAAGAACTTGCGAGGCTTGAAAGGCACGTTGTCGGGAGAATAGTCAGCCGGAAGGTTGTCCGCCCCGGCGTAAACCCTGAAGAGCGAGAAGTCGCCGGTATGGCGCGGCCACATCCAATTGTCGGTGTCGCCGCCGAACTTGCCTATCGATGAAGGCGGACAGCCCACCAGACGCACGTCAGTATAGACCCTGTAGGCGAAAAGGAAGTACTGGTTGCCCATAAAGAGAGGCTCCACGCTGACTTTGAGGCCCGGATGAGCCTCTTTCTCGGCTGCAACTATCTTCTCGCCGTTGACCTTGACAATATCTTCGCGGCTTGCCTCGTCCATACCCGGCTCCCAGCCTTCAAGCACCTCGGCGGTCACCTCGCGCATATACTCGAGGAAGCTCACGCTCAAGCCCTCGCAAGGCAGCTCTTCGGCCGTGTTCTTCGACCAGAAGCCGTCCTTGAGGTAGTCGTGCTCTACGCTGCTGTGGCGCTGGATGTGGGAGTAGCCGCAGTGGTGGTTGGTTATCAGCAGGCCGCTGCCCGAAATGAGCTCGCCGGTGCAGCCGCCGCCGAAAAGCACCACGGCATCCTTGAGTGAGGCCCTATTGATGCTATACACGTCCTCCGCCGTGAGCTTGAAGCCCTTGGCGGCCATATCGTCAATACGCTCGCTTACCAGTGAAGGCAACCACATTCCCCCGTCAGCGCTCGCGCAAATCGCGCACAGCAGTGACAGGACGCCCAAAAACAATTTCTTCATATCTTCAGCTAATTCTTTTTTGATTCACTTTTGCGCCGGGCAGTCTGGATGCGCTCCCAGCGCTCGCGGGCAAACTGCTGCATATCGCGCACAGTATCGTATTCATCGACGATTTCACTGCCCAGAAGGGTCTCAATCATATCTTCGAGGGACACTACGCCCTGGAAGCTTCCGTATTCGTTGATCACAGCCGCAATCTGCTCATCCTTGCCGAGCATCTCGTCCCAGACCACATCCAGGGTCGTATCCTCCTGGAAAGAAGGGATGTCGCGGCGCAGCTCTCCCAAGGTCACGTCGTGCTTGTCCTCGGCCATCATCTGAAGAGCCTCGATCCTGAGGATATAGCCTGTAATGTATTCATCATCATTGGCATACACAGGGATTCGGCTGTGATGGAAGAAGCGTTTGTCCTTGTAGAAATTCTTTACCATCATCTTTTCCGGAGCCATCGCCACCACTACTCTCGGGGTCATAACGTCGGCAACGGTGAGCTCGTCCATATTGATGACATTCTGGATGATTGCGTTTTCGTCCTCCTCAAGATCGCCAGCCTCCTCGGCGACATTGGCCATCGCGCTGACCTCTTCCCTGGATACTGCGGCTTCGCTTTCTTTAGGGGAGATGAGCTTGGTGAGTTTCTCGGCCAGGATTACAAGCGGGAACATTATTATCACAAGGATACCGATGACCCGGGTCGAAAAACCCATCAGGGAGCGCCAGCAGTTTGTGCCTATGGTCTTAGGTATGATTTCAGCGAATATCAGCACGAGTATGGTCATAACGGCGCTGGAAATGCCGAACCACTGGGAGCCGAAGACTTCAGTGGCCTGTGCGCCCACGCCAGCCGCTCCTATCGTATTTGCTATAGTATTGAGACTCAGGATAGCCGCAATCGGGCGGGAACTGTTCTGCTTGAATTCTTTGAATTTTGTGGCAGGTTTATAGCCCTCCTCCTCCCTCATCGTGATATATGAGATGGGAGTGGACATCAGGCAGGCCTCGAGTATCGAGCAAAGAAACGAAACTGCGAGAGCAGATAATAGGAATACAAATAATAAGGTCATATCCGGTGCAAAGATACCATATTTCGCCACAAAATTATAGCTTTCACCACAAAATCATATAATTTCGCCACGCATCGGCGCGCGTACTCGCAATATGTCTTACTTTCGCATCAGAAATTCTAACTGACCAGATATATGCAGCATTACCTTTCGATTCTCCAGTCGACTATCAAAAGTCACTGGACTCAACCTGCTCTCTGCCAATATCGTGGAGAGACGCTCAAGTATTCGGACATCGCGGAAATTCTTGAAAAATTCCACATTCTCTTCGAGAAGGCCGGAATCAAGAAGGGCGACAAGATTTCGCTCTGCGCAAGAAACACCAACCGTTGGGCCGTTTCTTTCCTCGCAGTCAACACCTACGAAGCCGTAATCGTCCCTATCCTCGCAGATTTCCACCCGGACAATGTCAACTACCTTGTCGATCACTCTGACAGCATCCTGCTGTTCACCGACTCCGACATCTGCCCGAAGCTGGACTTCGCCAAGATGCCGAAGCTCAAAGGTATCATCAACATCGACGATTTCTCTCTTGTCCACTCGAATGACGAGGAGTTCACCGCTCTCTTCAAGAATCTTGACGCAAACTTCAAGGCAAAATACCCTCAGGGGCTCAAGCCGGAAGATGTCAGCATCCCTGTTGACAATATGGGCGATCTTGCCGTAATCAATTATACTTCAGGCACAACCAGCGCACCTAAGGGAGTTATGCTCCGCTACGAGTGCATTTCCGCTTCCGTTGACTTCGCCCTTCGCCGCCTTCCGGTTTACGAAGGTGACAAATTGGTTTCGATGCTCCCGATGGCCCACATCTACGGCCTCGTATTCGAGTTCATCTACCCACTCTGCGGCGGCGCTGCCGTTTACTTCCTCGGCAAGGCTCCGGCTCCGTCCCTGCTGCTCAAGGCTATGAAGGACGTGAAGCCATATCTGGTAATCACCGTTCCTCTCGTGCTCGAGAAGGTGTACAAGTCTTCGCTCAAACCGGTACTCAGCAAACCGGCCATCAAGATACTCTCCGCCATCCCCGGAATCAACCAGCTCATCTTCAAGAAGGTGCGCACTTCGCTCCAGGAGGCCTTCGGCGGCAATACCAGGGAGTTCATTATGGGAGGCGCAGCCCTCAACCCTGAGGTGGAAGACTGCTTCCGCCGCATCAAGCTCCCTTACACTGTCGGCTACGGTATGACCGAAGCGGCTCCTCTCCTTGCTTACGAGGGCCACAAGGACTACGCAAAGGGATCCTGCGGCAAGAAGGTTGACTGCGCAGATGTGCGCATCGACTCAGCCGATCCTCAGAATATCGTAGGCGAAATCCAGGCAAAGGGTATCAACATCTGCTCGGGCTACTACAAGAACGAGGCTGCCACCCAAGCCGCATTCACCGCTGACGGTTACCTGCGCACCGGCGACCTCGGTGTCATCGACGCCCAGGGCAACATCTTCATCCGCGGACGCAGCAAGAATATGATTCTCTCTGCAAACGGCCAGAACATCTACCCTGAGGAGATCGAGGCGCTGATCAACACCAAGCCTTACGCCGTTGAGTCAGTGGTTGTAGACCGTTCCGGCAAGCTTGTCGCCCTTATTTATCTCGACAACGAAGCTATGGAGAAGGCCGGACTTGACGCCGAAGCCATCTCTGACGTGCCGGAGAACATCCGCCTGACAGTAAACAAGGAGCTCCCGGGTTACAGCCAGATTGCCAAGGTAGAGGTAATGGGCCAGCCGTTCGAGAAGACCCCGAAGATGAGTATCAAGAGGTTCCTCTACAAATAATCTTCATAACACTCTATATTTTTTCGAGGATGACAGCTCCCAAGTGTCATCCTCGATATTTTTACTGAACCCTGTATCCCGCAGTTGCTCTGAGCCTCCTCCCCCCTGCGGGGACCTTCCGCGCTACGCGCTCCATCCCGTCTCTCGCTTCGCTCGTGACACCCGCTCACGAAGCCGCGGGCGGCTAAGGGTCCCCGCAGGAGGAGGACTGGGACGGCGGGGCACTGTATAGTTATCCGCAAAGTTTTGCTATTTTTGTCTTATGGACTCTAACAACACACAACTCAATCTCCATTGCCAGGCGCTGCTGGAGCAATTCGACCGCAACAAGCCGCTGTATGACAAGCTCAAGGAAGTGATTGTCAAGCTCCTTGACGGGCTCATCAAGGAAAACGCCCTGGTGGTTACCGCCACCGAGGCCAGAGTTAAAGACAGGAACAGCCTGATTGGAAAACTGGCACTCAAGGGAGACAAATATGAGTCAATAGACGACATCACCGACCTTGTAGGAGCCAGGGTGATAACCTTCTACACCGACGAAGTCGACAAGATTGCCGCCCTAATGGAAAAAGTCTTCATCATCGACTGGGCCAACTCAGTGGACAAGAGGAAGATGCACCAGCTCAACAGCTTCGGCTATAACTCCCTCCACTATATCTGCAGCGTCCCGGAAAGCCTCTACAGCAACCCCGAGTACCCGGGCCTCAACCGGATACGATTCGAAATCCAGATGAGAACCGCCCTGCAGCACGTATGGTCCAACATCCACCACGATACAGGTTATAAGTCCGGAATTGAGATTCCGGAAGAGTATTTGCGAAACCTCAACCGCCTTGCCGGAATGCTGGAACTCGCCGACGAGCAGTTCAACCTCATCCGAACCGGCATAAACGAATATCGCCGCAAGGTCCAGACCCTCGTAGCCGACGGCAACCTGGACGAAGTACTGCTGGACGGAGACAGTTTCGACTCATATCTCAAGATCGGGCCCTTCGACGACCTCAACCGCAAGATAGCGTCACTCAACCAGGCCGAAATCCACGAAGACAATCTCAAACCATTCCTGGCAGCATTCAAGAATATGGGAATGAAGACCCTTGGCGATATCGAAAGCCTCAAGAGCAGATACTCCAACGATGCCTTCAAACTCGCCGCCCATAGAATCGGAGCCACGGATTTGGACATCATCTCGTCAACGATCGGAGCCAGAAGCCTTTGTGAGGTATATATACTCGAAAACGGCGGCGGCCCTGCCGGCCTGGTTTCACTTTACGACACCATCCTTGGCGAAAACAGATACAATGCCCAACAGGCAAACCTGATATACAGCCAGGCAACGAAATTGCCGTTTATGGAAAAACACCTCCAATGAGAAAGCTTATCGAAATCTGTGACGGAAAAGCCATCCAGAAAGAATTCGCGATGGCCTCCCCTGTCAATTTCTGCCTTGAAGAAGGCGAAAGGATAGCAGTTTACGGCCCTAACGGCAGCGGGAAAAGCCGCCTTGTGGAATTCATCACCGGACGCTACCGCCTCAACCCGGGCGCACTGCGCTTCGACTTCGGCGAATACAGCAAGCGCTTCAACTGCGAAAATATCAAGCTCATTACTTTTCGCGACTCCTACGGCGGAGCGACCGACGAGGGCTACTACTACCAGAAGAGGTGGAACCAGATGGACATCGACCCGGAATTCGTGCCGACAGTCCGCGCCGTGCTCGAAAAGGAAATCGAAGCCGCGCCGGACAAAACCCTCGCCCACCAAACGGCTGCAAGTCTTTCAAGGGACTTCGGTCTCGACAAGCTGCTCGACAAGTTCGTAATAACCCTGTCAAGCGGCGAACTGCGCAAACTCCAGCTGACCAAGGCCCTGCTTGCAGACCCCTGCGTACTTATAATTGACAACCCATTCATCGGCCTGGACGAGGCGACCCGCGAGCAGCTGAGCCACACGCTTGCCGCCCTATGCAGCCGCAAGCCTGCACTGGGCATCATTCTCCTTGTCTCGCGCAAAGAAGAAATCCCCGACTTCGTCACCCACATCGTCCGCACCAGCGAGCTCAATGTCCTGCCCAAATGCCCTTATGTGCCTGAAAAACAGGCCGACGAGGTTATCCGTATGAGCAACATCCGCATCCAATATGACGACAGGACCATCATCGGCGGCCTCAACTGGACGGTGCGCAAAGGCGAGCACTGGGTGGTAACCGGCGCCAACGGCAGCGGCAAGAGCACTCTTCTTAGCCTGATCTGCGCCGACAATCCCCAGGCATACGCCTGCAATATCAGTCTCTTCGGGCGCCGCCGCGGCACGGGAGAAAGCATCTGGGACATCAAGAAGCGCATCGGCTTCGTCAGCCCTGAGCTGCACCGCAGTTTCAAGTTCAACCTCAGCTTGCGCGAAGTGGTCGAAAGTGGCTTTTTCGACACCCTGGGCATCCCGCACAGCGTGAGTCCTGAACAGCGCGCGGCAGCCAATCAGTGGATGGAGCAACTGGGCATAGCGGAACTGTCCGGTAAGCCTTTCCAGAAATGCTCCAGCGGCGAGCAGCGTCTTGCCCTGCTGGCGCGAGCCTTCGTAAAGGACCCGGAACTTCTCGTCCTGGACGAACCTATGCACGGCCTGGATGATTTCGCGCGTGAAAATGTCCGTGCTCTGCTGGACGACTACTTTGTCTCACAAGCAGACAAAACCCTGATAATGGTCACCCACTACTGGAAGGAGATGCCTGCCTGTATAGACCGATATCTTATGCTTTCGAAATCCTAAGATGGTGGTCGAGATACTCCGCCCACTTTGAAAGCTCGTCGTCGTTTTCAGCCACAACGCTGGCAATCAGCAGCACACCCTGCTTGATTTCCACGCACATTACCAGCATCACCGACTCATCCTCGCAGATGCCGCTGAAGCCGAAAGCCCTCTTTTTCTGGAACTTCCACTCTGCAATCGGACTCTGCTCGTCGTCCTCATCGTCGTCCCAGCCGATAATGTCGGCATAGTTGGCGAACGCCTCATCTTCGGCGGTCGTGCCTTCCGGCATATCGCCCACATAAATGTCCATTGCCGCCTTGGCGGTATCCGAACCGGCCGGGGTCAGGTGGCAGTTCAGGTGAGTTATCATCTCGCCAGCCACTTCTTCGTAGCAGTCCTGCTCACAGGCCCAACCCTGGGGCAAAGGAAGAGTTACATTATAATTCATCTCGTTGAAAATTTTCCGAAAGATACAAAATTTCGGCACGGCACATACATTTTAAATTTTTTTATGTAACTTTGAGAGATTCAAAATTTCAGTCAAATGGCACTCAAGATTTCCAACAAAACCCAATCAATGCCGGCATCGGCAATCCGCAAACTCGTTCCGTATTCAGACGCAGCTGCCTCTGAAGGCATCAAGGTTTACCACCTCAACGTCGGAGCTCCGGACATCAAGTCTCCGGATTGCGCCCTGGATGCTGTAGCAGAGAAGTGCAAGAGCCTCCACCACGTCTCATACACCAACTCTGCAGGCCTGATTGAACTTCGCAAGGGACTTGTTGAGAAATACTATAAGAAAATCGGCATCAACATCGAGGTTCCCGAACTTCTGGTAAGTGTGGGAGGCAGCGAAGCATTCGCGCAGGCTATGCAGATTGCGGCAGACGAGGGCGACGAAATCATCGTCATCGAGCCATTCTACACCAACTACCAGACCTTCGCTTTCCTCAACGGCATCACCCTCAAGGCTGTCCACACCGATATCCGCGAGTCATTCCGCATCCCTGATATCTCCGAATTCGAGAAGCTCATAAGCGAGAAGACCAAGGCCGTACTTATCAGCAATCCTTGCAACCCTTCGGGAAAACTCTTCTCGAAGGAGGATATGCTTGCCATAGGCGACTTCTGCAAGCGCCACGACCTCTTCCTTATTTCCGATGAGGTTTATCGCGAATTCTGCTACACCGATGAACCGCACTTCAGTGCTATGAACATCCCCGGCTGCGAGCAGAACGTCATTCTTGTAGACTCAGTGTCAAAGCGTTACAATCTTTGCGGCGCACGTATCGGCTGCATCGCTTCCCACAACAAGGACGTGATGGCGGCAGCCCTCAAACTCGCCCAGTCAAGACTCTGCCCGCCGCTGCTTGAGCAGTACGCCTCAATCGGTGCTCTCGACACTCCTCAGTCATACTTCGACGAAGTTAAGGAAGAATACATAAAGAGACGTGACTGCGCTATCAAGCTCCTCAACGAGATTCCGGGCGTCTTCGCCCCTACCCCGTACGGAGCCTTTTACACCGTAGCCGAGCTCCCTGTAGAAAATGCCGAGGACTTCGCAAAATGGATGCTCACCGAGTTCCGCATCGATGGTCAGACAACTATGATCACCCCTGCCGCCTCATTCTACAAGACAGCAGGCGTAAAGAACCAGGTCCGCATTGCCTATGTCCTTGAGGTGCCTGAGCTCGAGAAGGCCATCCACATCCTTGCAGAAGGCCTCAAAGCCTACAACAGCAGGTAAACAATAACAACAATATGAAACCGAGGGTGGCTGTCAGTCTTTCGACTTCAAGTCACCCTCGGTTTCATTTCCGGAAGGACCGGATTACCAGATTTCGGCTATGTCGTAAATCAGGCGTTCGGTTTTTTCCCAACCCAGGCAAGGATCGGTGATGGACTTGCCATAAACACCGTCACAGGACTTCTGGGATCCATCCTCGATGTAGGATTCTATCATCAGTCCCTTCACCAGACGGTGGATGTCATCGTTGTGGCGGGCACTGTGGATGATTTCCTTGGCGATACGAATCTGCTCAAGATACTTTTTGCCCGAATTCGAATGGTTGGTATCGACTATCACGGCCGGATTGGCAAGCTTCGAATTGGCATAAAGCTCAACGAGCCTGATAAGGTCCTCGTAGTGGTAGTTCGGATGGTTCACACCCTTCGAATCCACATAGCCCCTGAGTATGGCATGCGCAAGAGGATTTCCCTTACTCTCGACTTCCCAGTTGCGGTAGATGAAGGTATGGGACGATTGGGCGGCAGTAATGGAGTTCATCATCACCGAAAGGTCGCCGCTGGTAGGATTCTTCATTCCTACAGGCAGGTCAAGGCCGCTGGCGGTGAGACGGTGCTGCTGGTTCTCTACCGAACGCGCGCCGACTGCAACGTAAGAGAGCAGGTCGGAGAGGAAACGGTGATTCTCCGGATAGAGCATTTCGTCCGCACAGGAGAAGCCGGTCTCGTTGATGGCCCTCATATGGAGCTTGCGTATGGCGATGAGGCCCTTGAGCATATCTGAGTCGGCAAGCGGATCCGGTTGGTGAAGCATACCCTTGTAGCCGGCGCCGGTGGTACGCGGCTTGTTTGTATAGATGCGCGGTACTATGACGATTCTGTCCTTGACCTTCTCCTGCACTTCACGGAGCCTTCCGATATAGTCCATAACCGCATCCTCGCGGTCGGCAGAGCAGGGGCCGATGACCAGCATCAGTTTGTCACTCTCCCCGGTGATGATACGCGTAATCTGCTCGTCATTGCGCTGCTTTGCAGCGGCGCCCTCAGCGCTGATAGGATACATCTCCTTGATTTCCTGAGGGATAAGCAGCTTGCGCTTGAAGTTCATATTCATAATTTTCTCTCCTATATTAGTCAATTCTATAAGCTCCCGCGAGCTTGAATCTGTCGCAGACCGCAGCCAGTTCCTTAAGCAGGCTCTGACCGTCGGCGCTGTTCACGTCGCCTTCAAGCTCGATGCAGAAATAGTAGTTCCACATCAGGTCCTTCATCGGACGGGAGCGGAGGCTGCACATATTGAAATTGTGGGCGCCTATGATGTTCAAAGTCTTGGCCAGTGAGCCCGCCTCGTGCTTGACGGTAAACATAAGCATAAAGCGCCTGCCCATCTTCTCCTTGCCCAGGTCCTTGTTGAGCACGCGGGAGAAGGCTCCGAAACGGGTACTCTCCCCGCCCTGGAGTTCCAACTCGCCGACACGGTTGAGGAACAGGCTGCCCGAGAACATCAGGTCAGAAACGCTGCCCAGATCTCCCTCGGAGCTGTTTTCCAAAGGCAGGACAACCGCATCGCATTCTCCCTTCACGCAAGCGTCATAGGCACTCTCGAAGCTGTCGTAGGCCTGAAGGCTTGCCTGCGGGAACAGTTTGCCGGCAGCCTCCAGCGAGAGCGTGTCGGAGTCACCGTTGTAAGCGACTTTCATACCGCTCATCAGACGCCTCTGGTAGGCCTTGGAAAGGTCCATCAGATTCTGCTCGAAGTTGATGTAGTACTCCCTTATGGTGTCGTCTGCGACCTTGGTCGAGTTCAGGCGGATAACTTCCGCTTCCCGGGCCGGGTCAGAGATGGCCAGAGAATTGGCCATCTTGTACTCCAGCACCTTGCGGCTCTCCTCCATCCTCTTTTCGAAGAGCTCGACCATCTGCGAATCTATCGCATTGATTCTCTTGCGTATATCGTCAAGGTTCTCCATCTTGGCAAATCAGATTCTTTTAAGGATTTCCTCGGTCTGAGCCTCGTAGCCCGGCTTACGCAGAAGCGCGAACATATTCTTCTTGTATGCCTCAACGCCCGGCTGGTTGAACGGATTCACACCGAGGGTATATGCGCTCACGCCGCAGGCGAACTCAAAGAAGTAGAAGATTGCTCCGAGGTTGTATTCGTTGATTCTCTCTATGCTGACTTCAAGCTGAGGCACATCACCGTCGATGTGGGCGAGCTTGGTTCCGAGCTGGGCCATCGCGTTGCAATGCTCCACCCTCTGGCCTGCCAGATAGTTGAGCTGGTCGAGGTTCTGCTCATCGCTGCCGATGACAAGCTCACGGTTTGAGTTCTCAACGGTCACTGTGGTCTCGAACATCACGCGGTCACCCTCCTGGATGAACTGACCCATTGAGTGAAGGTCAGTGGTGCAGACTACTGAAGCCGGGAAGATACCCTTAAGGTCCTTGCCCTCAGACTCGCCGTAAAGCTGCTTCCACCACTCTCCCAGATACTGGAACTTCGGATTGAAGGTAACCAGGACTTCAATCTTCTTTCCGAGCTCGCTGTAGAGCAGGTTTCTCATTGCGGCGTACTTGACGGCAGCGTTATCCTCCGACTTCACGAGGAGGGCCTCACGCTCGTCTGCCGCACCCTTGAGCATTGCGCGGATGTCAAAGCCGCCCAGTACGATAGGCAGAAGGCCTACCGGAGTGAGGACAGAGTAGCGTCCACCCACATTGTCAGGAACCACGAAAGTCTTGTAGCCTTCCTGGGTTGCCAGAGTCTTGAGGGCACCCCTGGCCGCGTCAGTGACAGCCACGATGCGCTCTGCAGCCTCGGCCTTTCCGTAGGTCTTCTCGATATATTCCTTGACGATGCGGAAAGCCACTGCCGGCTCAGTGGTGGTACCTGACTTCGAGATCACCACGCAGGCCACGTTCCTGATAGCGGCAAGATCCATCAGCTCGGCAAGATACTCCTCTGAGAGGTTGCTTCCGGCAAAAACGATCTGCGGTACGCCTTCCTTGCGGATGAAGCCGTGAGAAAGGGCCTCAAGAGCGCAGCGTGCTCCCAGATATGAGCCGCCGATGCCGATTACGACCACCAGGTCAACCTTCTTGGCAGCCCAATTGTCGCGGATTGCCTCGCACTCCACGATCAGGGACTCGGGAATATCGACCGGAAGGGTTTTCCAGCCGAGGAAGTCATTGCCTGCACCCTTTTCTGAATCGAGAACATCAAAAGCATCAAGAGCTTTCTTGAGATACTTGCCGTAGTCTGCGTCCTTTACAAAGGACTTGCATCCATCAATGTTTACTTTTATCATAACTGCTGTAGATTAAGACAATTTTATCTAACAAATGTAACTAATATCCGCAAAAAAAACAAAAAGCCCAGACTACTTGAGCCTGGTCTTCATCCACCTTGAAATCAAATCCACCCTTTTTGCGAAAACCCCATAATCCAGAGACGAGGGCAGGTCGCCTTCCTTGTTTGTCAGGCCGGTGATGCCGGAAGTGAACATCAGCGAAGGAACCCCGGCCTCGACGAACCATCTCTGGTCGGAGATCTTCTTATAGAACAAATCTGTGAAATTGCGGCTGGAATAATAGTCGTAGGCCAGGTCCAGCCCCGGTTCACGATTGGCGTTTTCGAGCGCAAAGCGCTGCGAACTGCCTCCCAGGGCTATCAGGTAGTCCTCCCTGCCCTTGTGGAGCGGCGCGGCAGTAGAGCCGAGAATGTCCAGATTGACCACCATCTCGACCTTGTAGCGCTCATCCACCCAGACCTTGAAGGCCCGCGAGCCGCTCAGGCTGGCACAATGACCGTCATAGGCGACAAAAATGAGCCCCACTTCCCTTGTGCAGAGGTCCTTCAGGCTGCCGGCAAGCGAGAGCAGCGCCGCCACACCGGAGGCGTTGGCGTCCGCACCCGGGAAGAATTTCCCGCCTATGGTTCCAAGGCCGTCGTAATATGCACCCACGACGATATAACTCCGAAACCAGCCTGGCGTTACCCCAATCACGTTGTGGCCCGCGCCTTTCCCCTCCCGGAAGGACTGCACGCTTGTACGCAGCCCCATATCCTTGAACTGCCGTAGCAGGTAAAAACTCACGCCCTGGGCAGCCGGAGTGCCGAATCCGCGGCCGGCGAAAAGACTGTCCGAGAGAAAGGCCACCTCCTCCCGCAGGCGGCTTTCATCCTGAGCCGAGGCGGCGGGCAGACCGACGAGCAGAAAAAGGAGCGTCAATGTTAAAAATCTTTTCAAAATTGGTGCGATAATTGATTATCTTTGCAAAGATATTGAAAAAGTTTGTCCTCACCATATTTCTGCTGTTTTCCAGCTTGACAGTTCTCCTTGCCCAATACGACAAGGATGTCTTTATGTGGCGTGGACGCCAGGCACTTGCGGACGGCAAATACGCCGCGGCCATCGAGAATTTCAACATCCTTGAAAGACTGGACACCACCGACTACTGGAGTTTCTTCTTCCGTGGCATTGCAAAATACAACCTCGGCGACCTTAGGGGAGCAAACCGCGACTTTGACCGTTCGGTGCGCCTCAACCCCGTCTTCACCAACGGCTACCACTACCGCGCGATTACCCAGAGCCGCTTCGGCAACTACGACGCCGCCTTCCGCGATTTCGACAAGGCCATAGAGCTGCGCCCCGGCCAGATAGGCATCTACTTCTCCCGCGGAGTAACATCTTTCCTGGCGCGCAAATTCGACGATGCAGTCGCCGACTTTGACAAATACATCCAGAAAGAGCCGAAAGATCCGTCTGCCTACCTCAACCGCGGCGCCTGCCACCTGTATCTTGCAGACACCACCAAGGCCCTCGCCGACTACAACAGGGCCATCAAGCTCGACCGCTACGAGCCAGAAGGCTACATCCGCCGGGCGAGCGTCTATGCCAACCTGGGCAAGAGGGAGGAGGCCCTCAAGGACCTGGACAAGGCCATCGAACTGGACCAGTCCAATACCCTCGCCTACTTCAACCGCGCCCTGCTCCACTACGAGGACAAGCGCTACAACGAAGCAATGAGGGACCTCAACACCGTCCTCAAGAGTGAGCCGGGCAATGCGCTGACCCTCTACAACAGGAGCCTCATCTACGCCCAGGTCGGAGACTTCGAGCGTGCTCTCGACGATATGGACAGGGTGATCAACATCAATCCGGGCAACGTCCTCGCCCATTTCAACCGCGCCGCTTTCTTCGTCCAGATGGAGCGCTGGCAGGACGCTCTCGAGGACTACGACAAGTCCATTGAACTGTATCCCGACTTCGCCAAGGCCTACCTCAACCGCTCATATGTCAAGAGTATGATGGGAAGGACGAGGGAATCCAAGGCCGACTACCAGACCGCCCAGCAGAAAATCAAGGAATACCAGTCCCGCGGAGGCCGGGGCTCAGCCCTGTCGGACACCACCTCGCGCTTCAACGCCCTGCTTGCCCTCGATGCCGACTTCGCCAAGAAGGACTTCGACGACGAGCTCCTGCAGCATCGCGACATCGACATCCGCCTGCGTCCGCTCTACCGCTTCAGCCTCTGCCCGGAGGACTACAACCTGAACGTAGCCCTGTCGCGCCGTTACGAAAACGCCCTCATCGACAGATTCATAGAGCTTGCCGACAAGCCTGTGACCATAACCAATGCGGAGCTCAGGGGCGAGGATCTGCCAATAAGCGCAGAAAGTGCGGAAGAGTATTTCGTCAGAGGACTTCAGGACCTCCAGAACAAACGCTACAACTCTGCCCTGTCCTGGTTCGAGAAAGCCATCGCAAGCTCAGAGGAAGGTCAGGACAAGGACAAATACTCACGCTACTACAAGGCCTTCTACCTGATGAACAGGGGCGTGCTCAAGGCTGAGATGACCGATTTCATCGCCTCCCTTGAAGGCAATGTCCAGACCCTGTCGATGGATACCGAAGGCTCCACTCGGGCAAGGGTAAGCGACAAGGTGGAGCGCAACTACGATTATTCGTCCGCCATCGCCGATATCCGCGCCGCCCTGGAGATACTTCCGGACATCCCTTACCTGTACTTCAATCTCGGCAATCTCCAGTGCCTGTCGTCCCAGTTCGTGAGCGCCATCGAGAACTACGATATGGCCATCAAGCTCTACCCTTATATGGGAGACGCCTACTTTAACCGCGGACTTGTACTCATCTACCTGAAAGACAAGGAGAAAGGCTGTATAGACCTCTCGAGGGCAGGTGAACTCGGAGTCAAGGATTCATACGGAGTAATCACCAAATACTGCGAAGATGAATAGTGTCAAATTCAAATCCTTCTCGTCGGGAAGCAGCGGCAACTGCTATTTCCTCGGAGTCTTCTCCGAGGATGTCTTCTGTCTTGGAGGCATACTGATTGACACGGGCGTCAGCCCCAGAAGGGTCAAGAGGGAACTCGCTTCCGACTCCCTCGGACACGACGACTATTCCGCTATCCTGATTACTCACGACCACCACGACCACATAGGTTCGCTCGGCTCATACTGCAAGCATCTCAAAAAGCCCGTCTGGGCTACCGAGAAGCTCCACCGGGCAATGTCCCGCCGCTACACTTCAGGGCCCTGTCTGGCCGACTGCAGGAGGATACTCTCCGACGGTTGGAACGAAATAGTGCCCGGCCTGATCAGGGCAAGGTATTTCGAAGTCCCCCACGATGCCACCCAGACCCTGGGCTACGCCATCGAAGCAGATTCCCACCGCTTCGTGATAATGACCGACATAGGCGCGATGACGCCTCAGGCGCTATCCTATGCCCTTCAGGCCGATACGCTTGTAATAGAGTCCAACTACGACCTGCGGATGCTCGAAGAGGGACCTTATCCCGAAGAACTGAAGGAAAGGATAAGGGGCGGAAACGGTCATCTCTCGAATACCGAATGTGCAGATGCCATCAGACGGACTATGCACGAAGGACTGCGCAACATCTTCCTCTGTCACCTCTCCGAACATAACAATACTCCCCAGACCGCACTTGGTGAAAGCCGAGCCGTACTTGACGCGCTCGAAGGAAGCTACAGCAAGCTTCCGCGGCTCTCTCCCCTGCCGCACACGGGAGCCTCACCTCTTTACACACTCTGACACAAATGAAAGACCTGATTAAAATCATACGCCGCTACGTAGGCCCCTACAAGGGATATCTCGGAGGTTCAGTCCTGCTGAACATCCTCTCGGCGGTATTCAACATCTTCTCCTTCTCGCTCCTGGCTCCTATCCTGAAGATACTCTTCGAGTCGGGCGAGACCAACTATGAGTTCATCCCCTGGGACAGGGCATCCGGCTTCCCGGATATGCTCAACAACCTGTACTATTTCATCACCGAATGGATCAAGGTTTCGGGCGCAAGCCACGTTCTGCTCTTGCTCTGCCTGGTCTTCTGCCTTATCACCTTCATCAAGACAGCCTGCTACTTCGGGGCGGCGGCCGTGATGGTTCCTATCAGGACAGGCATAGTCAAGGATATGCGTATGCAGATCTACCGCAAAATCATCTCCCTGCCCATAGGCTTCTTCAGCCAGGAGCGCAAGGGTGACATCATAGCAAGGATGAGCGGCGATGTCCAGGAAGTCGAGTACTCCATCACCAGTACCCTGGAGATGCTCATCAAGAACCCCATCCTGATCATCTTCTACATCTCCTGGCTCTTCTACCAGTCCTGGCAGCTCACACTCTTCACTATAATCTTCGCGCCTGTAGTGCTGCTCATTATGAGCGCTATCGGACGCCGCCTGAAGGCGGATTCCGCCGAGGCCCAGAAGTACTGGTCAGACACCATGAGCCAGGTCGAGGAAACCCTCGGAGGCCTGCGCATCATCAAGGCTTTCCTCGCCGAAAAGAAGATGAGCAGGCGCTTCGAGCAGATTACCGAGTCGATGAGGACAAAGAACAACCAGGTGAGCATACGCCAGTCAAGCGCCCATCCTGTAAGCGAATTCCTCGGCACCGCGATGATTGCCATAGTGCTCTGGTTCGGAGGCACCCTTATCCTCTCCGACAACGCTCCTATCGACGCGCCGTCCTTTATGACCTATATGACCATCCTCTACAGCGTCATCCAGCCAATTAAGGACCTCTCCAAGGCAGCCTACGGCATCCCTAAGGGTCTCGCCTCAATGGAGCGCATCGATGCCATTCTCAAGGCCGAGAACCCTATCGCCATAGCCGAGCACCCGGCCCGCATCGACAAGTTCAGCGACAAGATAGTCTTCGACCACGTCAGCTTCCACTACGAGAACGGGCGCGAGGTGCTCAAGGACATCTGCCTTGAAATCCCGAAGGGCAAGACCATAGCAATAGTCGGAGCCAGCGGAGCCGGCAAGTCAACGCTTGCAGACCTGATTCCGAGATTCTACGATGCCAGCTCGGGTAAAGTCCTCATCGACGGCATCAACGTCAAGGACTGCTCTCCTGAATGCCTCAGAGCGATGATGGGCAATGTCAACCAGGATCCTATCCTCTTCAACGACAGCATCTTCAACAACATAGCCTTCGGAGTTGAAGGCGCCACCCGGGAAATGGTCGAGACGGCCGCCAGGATTGCAAACGCCCACGAGTTCATCATTGAGAAGCCGGAAGGCTACAACACCAATGTCGGAGACCGCGGAGTCAAGCTTTCAGGCGGTCAGCGCCAGCGCATCAGCATAGCCAGGGCGATACTCAAGAACCCTCCTATCCTGATTCTCGACGAGGCGACGGCTTCGCTTGACACCGAGTCCGAACGCGCAGTCCAGGACGCCCTCAACAAGTTGATGAGCAACCGCACCACCATAGCCATCGCCCACCGCCTGAGCACCATCAAGAACGCCGACGAGATAATCGTTATGGACGAGGGGCGCATCGTGGAGCGCGGACGCCACGATGAACTCATAGCCAAGGACGGCTATTACAAGAAACTTCACGATATGCAGGCCCTATGAGAATTCCCAAGTGTCTGAAAAAGGGGTCTGCCACCGGTACCCTGATCTTCAATCTGCTGCTCTTCGGCTATGTTGCCACCGTGGGCATACTCTGTTTTGCCAACCTGAATTCCCTGCCGGACATAGAGCGCTTCATCTTCGGCATTCCTACCGACAAGATCGTACATTTCTGTATGTTCTTTCCCTTTCCCATCCTGGCATTCTTCGCTTATGACAAGCAAACGGACACCATTCTGAGGGCTGTCGGGGCAGCCATAGTAATCTGGGCAACAGGTGGTATCTTTGCTGGTCTGACCGAGACTATTCAGGGTCTGCTGCCCTACAGGTCCGAAGATATGACTGACTTCATGGCCGACCTGATCGCAATCACACTCTCATCCATAATCGTACTCACCGTCGACATACTCCAAATCATCCGAAAGAAATGAAAAAAATTGTCTCCTGTCTGTCAGTCCTGCTCTTTCTGAGCGCAAGCGCCTCCCCCGCACCGAAGGCAAGGGATCTCAAACCCCTGGCCGACACCCTGGGTCTGAGACTTGAACGCAGGACAGGAGTAAAGCAGGACCTGAGAATCAACCGGGTACTGAAGAGAGGCAATACCCTCGACCTGTATTTCAACAGCGAGCTCGCCTTCTACCCCTGGTATGAAGGAGACAAAGAGTGGTTCCTTTCTCAATTAAAAAAGGAATGGGGTCCATACTCCGAGGGGCTTTCCCTCGGAAGGATTTTCACCAACGGCTCAGGGCTCGACGAACTTGTCACCCCAAGGCTCAGTTATGACGGCCACCCATCCGACTACGACCACAAAATCAGGGACCCGAGGACCAACCCGGGTCGCTTCATCGTCAGGGAAGATGAAGAATACTACGCCAAGGGCCTGAGCGACAGATATATAGCCCTATGGCAAAGCCACGGCCGCTATTACGACGAGACAGAAGGCGTATGGATGTGGCAGAGACCGCGTCTGCACCGCACCGTAGAGGATATGTACACCCAGACCTATGTTCTCCCCTTCCTCATCCCTATGCTTGAAAACGCCGGAGCCTATGTGATGACACCCCGCGAGCGCGACCCCCAGAAATACGAAGTCATCTGCGACAACGACCCGTCCTTCGAGGGCGAAAGGGAGGGCCTGATGCGACGCACAGGCTCCTACAGCGAACGCGGCAAGTGGACAGGAGAGGAGGGAGGCTTCGCCGACTTCAAGCGCAGCTATGACTTCAGCGACCTGCCTTTCAAGGCAGGTTCCGTGCGCAACGCGGTGTGCTCGGGCGACAAGCCAGACGCCTTCGCGACCTGGACCCCCGATGTACCGAAGCGCGGAGTTTATGCCGTCTATGTCTCCTACAAGTCATATCCCAACAGCAACGAGCAGGCGCGCTACACGGTCAGGCACCTTGGCGGCAGCAGCGTTTTCCTGCTCAATCAGAAGCGTGGCGCGCAAAGTTGGATTTACCTCGGCAGTTTCGAATTCGGACCCGGAGAGGGGTGCTCGGTAGAGCTGGACAACAGCGGCGAGCGTGACTGCGTGGTCAGCGCCGATGCGGTCAAGTTCGGCGGCGGTATGGGAAAACTTGAGCGCGAAGGCAAGCTGTCCGGGGTCGCCAGCTACATGGAGGGCGCCCATTACTGGATGCAGTGGGCCGGTGCCGACACCACCCTCACACGCCGCTGGGAAGGCGACTACACAAACGATTTCGCGACCCGAGGCGCCTGGACCAAGATGTTCAAGGATGAGAAGCACATCCCTTTCGACCTGACCTTGGGCTTTCACTCCGATGCCGGCATCGCCGGGGCAGACTCAACAGTCGGCACGCTTGCAATCTACACCCTGCGCAACGAGAGAAATCGCAAGTTCGAACAGGGAGGCCGCGACCGCATCGTGAGCCGCACCCTCTGCGATTTCGTCCAAAGCCAGATTGTCGCCGACATCCGTGAGGACTTCGAGCCGGAGTGGACCCGTCGTGCCATCTGGGACCGCAGTTACAGCGAGTCCCGCACATCCGACACCCCGGCGATGATACTCGAACTCCTGAGCCACCAGAATTACTCTGATATGAAATGCGGCCTCGACCCTGCCTTCCGCTTCACCGTCAGCAGAGCCGTGTACAAGGGCATACTCAAAACCCTGAGCGAGTACTATGGCTGTCCGTACGCCGTGCAGCCCCTGCCCGTAAGCGAGCTCTCGGCGCACTTGGGAAAGAACGGCGATAAGGCCATACTCAAATGGCAAGCTCGCCCGGACCCCAAGGAGCCTACCGCCGATCCGAAGAGTTACTTAGTTTACACCCGCATCGACGACGGAGCCTTCGACACAGGCCGCAAGGTGCGCAAGCCTTCCGTCGAAATCCCGATTGAGCCGGGCCACATCTACAGCTTCAAGGTTGTCGCCGTCGGCGAGGGCGGACGGAGCTTCCCTTCGTCAGTCGTGTCTGTGGGAAGACCACTCGAGGCCAGGGAGGAAAGCGTGCTGATAGTTGACAATTTCGACAGGGTGAGCGCTCCGGCGTGGATTGATGCCCCGGGTTATGCGGGCTTCGACTCACGCATCGACTCCGGCGTGCCGTACATCAGCGATCTGGGCTACATCGGCGAGAACTATGATTTCGACCCTCAATCCGAATTCATCGACAACGACGCCCCGGGCTTTGGGGCAAGCTATGACAACTGCGCCGGCATCGTCGTGGCCGGCAACAGCTTCGACCACTGCTACATCCACGGCAAGGCCGCCTTCGCGGCAGGTTACGCCTTTGAAAGCGCAACGCGCGATGCCTTCTGTAGAGAGGGAGCCTCGGGCGCAAAGCTCATAGACCTGATCTGCGGCAAGCAGGGCCTCACCAAGACCGGCACCGGGCAGCTTCCCGACCGTTTCGAGGTCTTCCCGGAGGACCTGCGCAAGCAACTCCGCAGCGTACACACCCAGGGCGTGGGCATCTTCGCCAGCGGCGCCAATGTCGCTTCGGATCCGAAGGCCTGCGGCCATCAGGGCTTCATCGAAGAGCTTTTCGGCTGCCGCCTTGCAAGCCCCGCCGGCACCCGCAGCGGCCTGGTCGAAGGAATGCCGTTCTATGACAGCATCAACGAAGAGCAGTATTGCGTAGAGAGGCCGGACGGGCTCAAGCCTGCCGACACGCAGGCTGCAATATGGCTTCGCTACCCCGGATCCTCTTTCGGGGCGGCAGTTTACAGCAAGGGGAAGTATGAAGGTTCAACAAGCGTATTGATGGGAGTTCCTCTCGAAACCCTCAAGAATCCTCAGGACAGGGAGGCGGTGATGGCTGCCGTACTCGAGTACCTGACGGGGCGCTCGGCAGAGCCTGCGCTTTCTAGAAAGTAATGGAAACGCCGGTGCAGACTGTCCTGCTGACAGGGTCAAGCACAGGCACAATCACGGTTTTCAGCCCGAAAAGATTCTTTACCGGCTCAAGAAGGTAGCCCCCGACGTGGGCGCAAAGTATGCCCAGACCGGCACCTGCAACCACATCTCCGAGCCAATGCCAGTCGCGGTAGAGCCTCATCACGGCAACGGTAGTCGCAATGGCATAGGCTCCTGCACCCCAGGCATTGCCGTATTCCATCCTCACAAGTTCGGCTCCCGCGAAAGCGAGGTCAACGTGGCCCGACGGGAAGGACTTGGCGTCCACCTGGTTGGGACGCGGAGAGTAGATGAACTGCTTCATCAGGCCCGAAGTAACTCCAAGGGTGACATAGGTCAGGGCGGCCTCGATGACGCGGTCGACGAATGGATTCTCGGCAGGAACATTGAGGGCGCTCATTCCCAGGTCCATCACTACAGGAAGATACTGGATATAGTCGTCGAAACGCATCAGCTTCGCCGTACCTCCCTTCCAGTCGTTCATAAAGTCCCTTACCGGAACTTCTATCTGGTCGTGAGCGGCAAAATGCACAACCGAACCCGCTACAATAAGAGCGGAGGGAGCGATGAGCTGCTTGGCGTTGAAGCGGTAAGCCTTCGAAGGAAGGCAGGCTGAGGTGTCAATAATGGCATACTGGGCCCTTGCAGTGGTGGCGAGGGTCAAAAGAAGAACAATAACGGCTAAAAGTCTTTTCATCGGCCGGAATACATATTGTCGTAGTATTTCTCATATTCACCGCTGGTTACCCTATCCATCCATTCCTGGTGGTCGAGGTACCACTTCACGGTCTTCTCGATACCTTCCTCGAACTGGAGGCTAGGTTCCCAGCCGAGCTCTTTCTGGAGCTTGGTCGAGTCGATGGCGTAGCGGGCGTCGTGGCCCAGGCGGTCGGTGACATAGGTGATGAGATTCAGGTCCTCTCCTTCGGCGCGGCCCAAGAGACGGTCAACAGTGTTGATTACAACCTTGATGATGTCGATGTTCTTCCACTCGTTGAAGCCGCCGATGTTGTAGGTCTCGGCCACCTTGCCTTCGTGGAAGATGGTGTCAATCGCGCGGGCGTGGTCCACCACATACAGCCAGTCGCGCACGTTCTCGCCCTTGCCATAGACAGGAAGCGGCTTGCGATGGCGGATATTGTTGATAAACAGCGGGATGAGTTTCTCAGGAAACTGATAAGGGCCGTAGTTGTTCGAGCAGTTGGTCACGATGGTCGGCATCCCGTAGGTATCGTGGAAGGCCCTGACGAAGTGGTCGCTGCTCGCCTTCGATGCGCTGTAAGGGCTGTGCGGGTTGTACTTCGTCGTCTCGTAGAAGAAGTCCTCGCCGTAGGCCTCGTGGTGGCTGCCCGATGATGCCTTGGTGGTGAACGGAGGCTCGATGCCCTCCGGGTGGGTCATCTCAAGCGCGCCGTACACCTCGTCGGTCGAGATGTGGTAGAAGCGCTTCCCTTCGTATTTCTCAGGGAGCGATTCCCAATAGAGCTTAGCTGCCTGAAGGAGCGACAGGGTGCCCATTACGTTGGTGCGCGCGAAGGTGAAAGGGTCTTTGATACTCCTGTCCACGTGGCTCTCGGCGGCAAGATGGATGATGCCGTCCACCTTTTCCTCCTGCATAAGGGCGTAGAAGCCTTCGAAGTCGCAGATGTCCATCTTGACGAACTTGTAGTTCGGCTTGTCCTCTATGTCCTTGAGGTTTTCCAGGTTGCCGGCGTAGGTCAGTTTGTCAAGGTTGATGATCTTGTACTGGGGATATTTGTTGACAAACAGGCGGACAACGTGACTGCCGATGAATCCGGCACCTCCGGTTATGACGATGGTTCTGCTGTAGTTCATAATTGGCTTGAGATTTAACTATTATTCTGACAAAAATAGTTATTTTTGCACAAATGGCAACCAGACAGACAATATATCTTTATACCGACGGGGCGGCGAGCGGCAATCCCGGGCCCGGAGGATGGGGCGCCGTTTTGGTTTGCGGCACGCACCGCAAGGAACTGTCCGGCGGCTACAGACTCACCACAAACAACAGGATGGAGCTTCTGGCGGTCATACGTGGACTTGAGGCAATCAAGTGGAAAGACGCGACTGTAAGAATCTACAGCGACTCCACCTATGTCGTCAAGACCGTCACCGAGAACTGGAAACGCAAGAAGAACCAGGACCTCTGGGCCCGCTTCGACGCTGTCCGGGCAGGTTTCAATCTGGAATTCAACTGGATAAAGGGCCACGCAGGACATCCGGAGAACGAGAGATGCGACCGTCTGGCCGTCAAGGCCTACAGCGAGGGCGTGCTCGAAGAGGACAACGCTTATGTAGAAAGTATTGAAACAGAAAATATATGCAGAACAGGAAAATTGTTGTAGGCATCACCCAGGGTGACTCCAACGGAATAGGATATGAAGTAATAATCAAGGCTCTTGCGGATCCGCGCATCCTCGAGCAGTTCACTCCGGTCATCTACGGTTCATCGAAGCTCTTCGGCTTCTACCGCAAGACCATCCCCGAAGTCGAGCAGATGGACACCAATGCCATCAGCAGCGCAAGCGAGGCCCACGACAAGAGAATCAACATCGTGAACTGCCTGCCGGACAGCACCTACGCCGAGCCGGGTCAGGCCACCTCAGAGTCGGCAAAGAGTGCCATCACCGCCCTTCAGACCGCAATCAGCGAGCTCAAGGACGGCAAGATTGACGTGCTCGTAACCGGCCCGATCAACAAGAAGGCTATGTCCAACGAGGGCTTCGGCTTCCCGGGCCATACCGAATTCATCCAAAACGCCTTCGGGGTGAGCGACGTTCTGATGCTGATGGTCAGCCACAGGCTCAGACTGGCAGTCGTCACCGGCCACATTCCTCTGGCCGAGGTACCTTCATCCATCAGCGAAGAAAAGATTCTCAGCAAGCTGCGTCTGCTCAACGCTTCTCTCAAGAAGGATTTCGTCATCGACCAGCCGCGCATCGCCGTGCTGAGCCTCAACCCGCACAGCGGCGACGGAGGACTGCTTGGCAGCGAGGAGCAGGATATCATCATCCCGGCCATCAAGAAGGCTACTGACGAGGGCATACTTGCCTTCGGTCCCTTCTCTCCTGACGGCTATTTCGGACTCAACCATTTCGAGGATTTCGATGCCACCCTCGCGATGTACCACGACCAGGGACTGGCTCCTTTCAAGGCTCTGTCTTTTGAGGACGGCGTGAACTTCACCGCCGGCCTGCCTGTAATCCGCACCTCCCCTGACCACGGCACCGCCTTTGAGATGGCCGGAAGGGACGAGGCCGATCCACGCTCAATGAGGGCTGCCATCTATACGGCTATCGACATC
>JAEDLO010000022.1 GCA_016295245.1 Bacteroidales bacterium
CCCATCAGAGGCTATTCTAAGGCGGGTACCCTCCCTTCCTGTCATTCACCTGCGCACCCAAGATGCCCCACAGGTACTTCTGAGAGGGGTCACCCGCGCAGGTGATTGACAAAACTCTACCTGAGACCCGCCAGAGTTATGTCTGAGAGGGGCGGGAGCGTCGGGAAAGGTCACAAGTTCAGCGTCAGCGGGACGCAGGAAGTCGGACGCAGGAAACGGGACGCAGGAAACGGGGGAAGGGGCCTGAGCGAACGAAGTGAGCGGGAGTCCTCTCAGAGGCAAGCCGCTGCGGAGCTCCGATCATAAAACAAGCTGCTGCCGCTGCGGAGCTCCGATTATAAATAAAGAAGAGGCCGACACTTTTTAGTCGACCTCTTATTTTTGCCCCTCTCGGAAATAAAGTGGAAAAATTTGGAAGATAGTGGAACAAAGTGGAAAATTCTTCTTATCTTTGCCTATTGCGTATAAGAATTAATATGGTCACTTTCATCGGAGAATACACAGCACGTCTGGACGACAAGGGAAGACTGGTCTTCCCTGCGCCGTTCAAGGCCCTGTTGCCGAGCGGAGGAGACCAGAGGTTTGTCATCAGAAAAGACCTTTTCGAGCCCTGCCTTGAAATGTACACTTACGAAGAGTGGATGAAGCAGTCGGACTCGGTAAAGGAATCCCTGGACCTTACCTTCAACCAAAAACACGCAGCATTCTGGAGAGAATACCTGCGCAACCGTGATATGGTCGAGCCCGATCCGCGCTTCGGCCGCATCACCATAAGCCGCAAACTCCTTGATTCCATTGGTGTGAACAAAGAAGTGGTTTTCTCCGGCAATGATTTCAAAATCGAGATCTGGTCCAAGGAAAACTACGAAAGGTCCGGACTCTCAGATCAGGAATTCATTGCCATTGCGGAAAGCCTCTCTAAAAAATAGAGGTCTGCAATGTCTGAATACCACAATCCCGTACTACTTAAAGAAAGCATAGACTCATTGGTCACCACCCCCGACGGCAAATACGCCGACGCAACCTTCGGAGGAGGCGGCCACAGTCGCGAAATCCTCTCAAGGCTCTCCCCTGAGGGTCGCCTGATGGCCTTCGACCGGGATCAGGATGCACTGGCAAACGCCCCTGAGGATTCGCGTTTCCAATTGATACACAACAACTTTCGATTTATACACAACTACACCCTCCTGAATTTTCCGGAGGGGCTCGACGGCATCCTCGCCGATCTGGGGGTTAGCTCCCACCAGTTCGATACCGCCGAGAGAGGTTTTTCCTTCCGCTATGACGCTCCGCTTGATATGCGAATGAACGTGCAGGGCGGTAAGACCGCAGCTGACATTGTCAATTCTTATACGCAAGAAGAATTGGAGAAGATACTCAGGCTCTACGGAGAAGTGGACAACGCCCGCAGGGTTGCGCAGCTGATATGCAGTGCGCGCTCCAAAGCTCAAATCCTCACAACTGACGACCTCGACAATGCCATTGCGGCAGCCCTGCCAGCATTCGCCGCTCACAAGCACCTGGCAAGGGTATATCAGGCGCTGCGGATTGAAGTTAATGAAGAGATGCGCTCGCTTGAGAAGTTCCTGCTTGGAGCTGCATCCTCGCTCAAGATCGGTGGCCGCCTGTGCGTGATCACCTATCACTCCCTCGAGGACAGGATGGTCAAGAACTTCATCAGGACAGGCAGCGTTTCGGGAGAGGAAAACAAAGATCTTTTCGGAAGGAGACTTTCTCCTCTGGAGCCCATCGAGCGAAAGCCGATACTCCCAAGCGAGGAGGAAATCGCATCAAACACCCGCGCCAGAAGCGCGAAACTCAGGATTGCACGCAAGACCAAGACATGAAAGAGTGGAAGGTAGCGGACATAGGCAAGTTCCTCAAGAACAGCCTCATCGCCATCCTCAAGGGCGAGTTTCTCCTGCGCATCAACGCAGGCAGGTACTTCGTGCACATCCTTTACACCTTCTTCATCTTTTGCCTGGTCATCTGGGTGAGCCTGACCATCGAGGCGACTATGTCCAAGGTGACCAAGAACCAGAAGGAGTTGGAAGAATTACGCATCGCCAACACACAGAAGGTATATGAACTTGTAAGTCTCAGCACCCGCGCTTCAGTCTCCGGGAGACTGAGCGTGATGGGATCGGAACTTAAAGAGCCGGAAACTCCGGCATATAATATCAAGAAATGAAAGAGGAAAAGAAAATAAAACCGAAGAGGGACAGGATTGCAGTAATCCTGTATGTGCTCTATTGCCTTTTCCTCATCCTGTCCGTCGTCCTGGTAATCAAGCTGATAGGCATCCAGCTGTTCTTCAACCCGGACGAAAGGATAGTTACAGCCCTCACCCCGGCCAACTATGCAGACAGGACCACGCCTGAGAGAGGGAGAATCATCGACTGCGATGGACAGCTGCTGGCGATATCCTGCCCTATGTACCAGTTCTATATGGACTGCACGGTCCTTAAAGGACAGAAACCCGAAAAGGAAGCCGAGTGGCTGGGCAAGGCCCGGGAGCTGAGCGCCTGCCTTGCGGAAGTCTTTCCGTCAAAAAGTGCTGACCAATACTACCGTATGATAGTCAACGGGCGCAAAAAAGGCCTTAAATATGTCCAGATAGGACATCCGGTGGACCGTCGCACCAGAAACAAGATAGCCCAATTCCCCCTCTTCAGGGACGGAAAATATAAGGGAGGTATGATTATCGAGGAGGAAAGCCTCAGACAGTACCCTTACGGAGAACTGGCGCGCAGAACCCTTGGTTTCGTCAGGGACAACAAGTCAAACGTGACCAACACCCACATAGGCCTCGAGGGCAAGTTCGACTATGTGCTCCACGGAACGGAAGGTCTGGAATGGAAGCGCAAGAGCGACTACGGCCAGATCACCAACCACGACAGCACGATCGTAAAGGTGGTGAACGGCAAAGACCTGCGCACCACCCTCAAGATTGACTACCAGCAGATTGCCGACAGGGCGCTGAGGGAGCAGATTGAAGGCGAAGACGATCTCGAAGGGGCCTGCCTGGTCCTGATGGAAACCTCGACCGGAGCTATACGCACGATGGTGAACCTCGTCAGGGACGCCAAGACCGGCAAGTTCGGCGAAATCCAGAATCTTGCAATCGGACGCAAGGGCGAGCCGGGGTCGGTATTCAAGACCGTGACCCTTATGTCTGTCCTCAACGACGGCTATATCAAGAGCTTGGAGGAGACACTACCTGCCAAGAGCGGCCACGTGGATGGCACTTCCATCAACGACAGCCACATTCCGGACTTCGCAAGGCAGCACCACACCGACAGGATTTCAATCATTGACGGCTTCAAGATATCTTCCAACTACGTGTTCGCCACCCTCGCCGTAAAGTATTACGGCAAGACGAGGACCTCGGACAGGACGGAGCAGTTCCTCTCCAATATCTACTCATATAAACTCGGAGAGGCGTTCGACTTCGACCTGGACGGTCTTCAGACCCCTACCATCCCGAGCCCGAAAAGCAGATACTGGACCAACACCGACCTGGGTTCCATCGGGTTTGGTTACAGCACCGAAGAGACCCCGCTCCATATCCTGACCTTCTACAACGCCATCGCCAACAAGGGAAAGATGATGAAACCTTATCTGGTAGAAAACATCGAGAGCGCGGGATCCGTAGTCCAGAAGCGGGGACCGAGCATACTCAATGCGGCGGTCTGCTCGAAGGCGGTTGCCGACACCATTACCAGGGCGCTCAAGGCTGTGACCGAGGAGGGAACGGCAAGGAGGCTCAAGGGAGCAAAGTGCAGCGTCGCCGGCAAGACCGGCACCTCCTACGGCACCTTCGCAAACGGCCAGTACTCGGACAATCAGGGTAGAAGGAAGTATCAGGGTACCTTCGTGGGTTTCTTTCCGGCAGAGGACCCGCAGTACAGCATCATCTGCACCGTGTACTCGAAACCGACATCAAAGCAGTTCCAGGGCGGCGGCATCCCGGCAAGGGCAATACGCACCGTCATTGACCAGATATACAACATCGACCCATATTTCAGACAAACGATAGAGTAATATGACACTTTCCGAACTCATCAGCAGATGTGATGTGGTCTCCGTCAAGGGAGACACATCGATTCCGGTAAGCTTCGCGACCAACGACTCCCGCCGCGTCAGGCCGGGCAGCCTTTTCGTAGCCGTTAGCGGCTGCGGCAACGACGCGAAAGCCTATATCCCCAAGGCCATCGAGGCAGGCGCGTGCGCAATCCTTTGCGAAGGCGATGCGCAGTGCCCCGAAGGAGTGACGCTGGTGAGCGTGAAGGATAGCCGCAAGGCCGCCGCTATGGTGGCAGACAGCTACTACGGCCACCCGAGCGGCAAGCTGGAGCTCGTCGGCATCACCGGCACCAACGGCAAGACAACCACGGTCACCCTGCTCTACAATCTCTTCCGCGACCTGGGATACAGATGCGGCCTGCTTTCGACCATAGCCAACTTTGTCGAGGATGAAAGGAAGGAGACCGCCAACACAACCTCAGACCCTTTCACCATCAATTCCCTCCTCGCCGAGATGGTTGGGAAGGGCTGCCGCTACTGCTTTATGGAGGTAAGCTCCATCGGCGTCGAGCAGCAGAGGGTTGCGGGTCTGGACTTCAAGGTCGGCATCTTCTCGAACCTCACCCACGACCACCTCGACTACCACGGCAGCTTCGCCGAGTACCTCAGGTGCAAGAAGCTCTTCTTCGACACCCTGGGAAGCGGGGCTGTCGCCATCAGCAACTATGATGACCGCAACGGCGAGGTGATGCTCCAGAACACCGCCGCCCGCAAGGTTTACTATTCCTGCCGCGGAGCCGCCGACCACTGCGCGCGCATCATCGAAGAGAGCTTCGACGGAATGCTGCTGAGCATTGACGGCTGCCAGGTATGGACAAGGCTCATAGGCAGGCACAATGCCTACAACATACTCGCAATCTACTCGACCGCCGTAGAACTCGGCGCCGATAAGGAGGCCGCCCTCGTTGCCATCTCCAAGCTCGTTTCCGCTCCGGGAAGGCTCGAAACCCTGAGGGGACCGCGCAAGCTCAATGTAGTCATTGACTACGCTCACACTCCGGACGCTCTTGAGAACGTTCTAAAGACGCTCAGAGAGGTGGCTCCTGACAACGAGCTGATTTGCCTCTTCGGTTGCGGAGGCGACAGGGACAGGACCAAGAGGCCTGAGATGGCCGCAATCAGCGAGAAACTCGCCGACAGAATCATCATCACCTCCGACAACAGCCGCACCGAGAAGACCGAGGACATCATCGAGGAGATCAAGACAGGCCTCAGCCCCAAGGCCAGGATGCAGGCAATCTGCATCTCCGACCGCAGGGAGGCCATCCGCACCGCCATACTTACCGCCAAGGAAGGGGCAACCATCCTGCTTGCGGGCAAGGGTCACGAAACCTATCAGATAATCGGTCACACGAAGAACCATTTCGATGAGAGGGAAATCGTCATCGAAGCATTTAAAGCGATAGAATAATGTTGTATCATCTGTTTGAATATCTTCAGGGGAAAGGCTTAGACTTCCCGGGTATCGGCCTGATGCACTATCTGTCATTCAGGGCTATGCTCGCCGCCGTCATAAGCATCCTCATCGCCTTCTTCGCCGGGCGGAAAATCATCAGCCTTCTGCAAAAAAAACAGATCGGCGAGACCATCCGCGACCTCGGCCTCGAAGGACAGATGCAGAAAAAGGGCACCCCTACGATGGGAGGCGTCATCATCATACTCTCCCTGCTGGGATCCGTCCTGCTGGTCTGCCGGCTTGACAGCATCTACACCCTGCTGCTTGTCTTCACCACACTGTGGTGCGGAGGCATAGGCTTCGCAGACGACTACATCAAGGTCTTCAGGCACAACAAGGAAGGAATGTCTGAAAAGGGAAAGCTCATCCTCCAGTTCATACTCGGACTGGCCATCGCGCTCACAATCTGCATCAGCCCTGAGATTCACTCCGACAACCTGATCACCACCATACCTTTCGTCAAGGCTCACGAGTTCGATTACTCCTGGCTCTCTCCTTTCAGAGGGCAACTCGGAGTTTACTGCTCCTGGGGTCTCTATGTGGTGATGATCATCATCGTAGTGCTCGCCTGCTCCAACGGCACCAACCTCACCGACGGTATGGACGGCCTTGCCAGCGGCACTTCGGCCATAGTCGGCATCGCAATAGGTATTATGGCCTACCTGAGCGGTGACGCGCTTGACGCCAGTTATCTCAACATAATGCACATCCCCGGCGCTGGAGAGGTCGCCATCTTCATGGCCGCATTTGCCGGTGCGCTTGTGGGCTTCCTCTGGTACAACACTTACCCAGCCCAGGTATTTATGGGCGACACGGGCAGCCTCACCATCGGCGGCATCATAGGCGTGAGCGCCATCCTGGTGCGCAAGGAGCTACTTCTGCCACTGCTGTGCGGCGTATTCTTTGTCGAGAGCCTTTCGGTGCTGATCCAGAGATACTGGTTCAAATACACGAGAAAAAGATACGGAGAGGGGCGCAGAGTCTTCCTGATGGCTCCCCTGCACCACCATTACCAGAAAAAGGGCATACCCGAGCCGCGAATCGTCACCCGTTTCTGGATAATCAGCATCCTGCTCGCGGTAGGAACGCTCGCTTTGTTGAAAATCAGATAATCGATATATGTCAAGATTAGTTGTATTGGGAGGAGCCGAGAGCGGCGTGGGAGCCGCAATCCTCGCCAAGGTAAAAGGCTTTGATGTGTTTCTTTCCGACAACGGAAAGATTAAGGAGGAGTATGCGGCAATGCTCGATCGCTGGGATATCAGTTACGAGCAGGGCGGTCATACCCGTGAGCTGATACTCAACGCCGACGAGGTGGTCAAGAGCCCGGGCATCCCGAAGGAGGCCCCGCTGGTTCGCGAACTTGCCGCCCAAGGTACCGGCATCATCTCCGAAATCGAGTTTGCCGCCAGGTACGACAATGCGAAAAAGATCTGCATCACCGGATCCAACGGCAAAACCACCACCACCTCCCTGATCTACCACCTCTTCACCCAGGCTGGGCTGAACGTGGGGCTGGGAGGCAACATAGGCAAGAGCTACGCTCTTCAGGTGGCAACCGAGAAGCACGATTACTATGTCCTGGAAATCAGCAGTTTCCAGCTGGATGACGCATATGAATTCAGGCCGGACATCGCCATCATAACCAACATCACCCCGGACCATCTCGACCGCTACGACCACAAGATGGAGAACTATGTTGCCGCCAAGTTCCGCATCACCCGGAACCTGCGCCCCGAGGACTGCTTCATCTTCGACTCCGACGACCAGATTACCATCGAGCACCTCAACAAAATTGTGCTCAAGGCCAGGATGCTGCCGTTCAGCCAGGAGAAGGAGCTCGAGCAGGGTGCCTTCGTCTCCGACGACAAGATGGTTGTACGCTATGAGGGAGACAGCTCCGAGATGTATCTGAAAGACCTCGCCCTTCAGGGAAGACACAATATCTACAATTCGATGGCGGCCGCCCTTGCCGCCAAGGCAAGCGGCATCGATGACAAAACCATCAGGGAGAGCCTCAGCTCATTCTCCCCTATCGAACACAGGCTTGAGCCGGTGCTCAATGTGGGAGGCGTGCTCTATATCAACGACTCCAAGGCCACCAACGTGGACTCTGCCTGGTACGCCCTCGAATGTCAGACCAGACCCGTCGTCTGGATAGTGGGCGGCAAGGACAAGGGCAACGACTACGCCCCTCTTGTCAATCTGGTGAAGGAAAAGGTCAAGGCAATAGTCTGCCTTGGCGTTGACAACAAAAAAATCCACGACTCATTCGAGAACATAGTCGGAAAGGAAAACATCTGCGACACGGCCTCCGCCACCGAGGCGGCCAAGGCGGCCGCCGCCTTCGCCCGCGAGGGCGACGTGGTGCTGCTCAGCCCGTGCTGCGCTAGTTTTGACCTGTTCAAGAGCTATGAGGACAGGGGAAGACAGTTCAAGGAAGCGGTAAGACATCTGTAACAATAATGACAAGCAGCAAGACAAAGACCAAGAAATCGTTCTGGAGGATAGCAGACAGCTTTGAAGGAGACAAGGTTGTCTGGATAATCGTGCTTATGCTCTTCCTTTTCTCGCTTGTGTGTATGTTCTCATCCACATCCAAGCTCCTGAAGGGCGAAATGACAAGGATTGACCTCCTGAGGACCCAGCTCTATGTAGTGCTGGGAGGTCTTGTCGTGATAATCATCTGCTATAACATCAAGAATATCGACTTCTTCCGCAAGTTGAGCGTCATAGGCTTCCCGCTGTCGTTCCTGCTACTGCTGCTTCTTGACATAAGGATAAACACCAGTTTGGTAAAGGCTATTGAGATTAACGGAGCCTACCGTATCCTGAGTATCAACGGAGTCCAGTTCCACATTTTCGAGGTGGTCAAGGTCGCTATGGTGATGTATTTCGCCTGGGCTCTGGATGCCTACAAGAAGGGGAAACTCCGTGGGCCGGAGAAAGACATCTGGAAGAAGGTGCTCTATATCTATGCCCCGTTCCTTATCACATTCGTGATGATTATCCCGGGCAGCAATTCCAGCGCCCTTATCATAGGTTTTCTGATGGCCGTGGTCATCCTTATCGGAGGCGGAAGCAAGAAGGATATGGGCCTGCTTGCTCTCGCCGGAATCTCCGCCATTATGATTTCCGTCGCAATCTATTATGTGTCAGACGGAAAGGCAATGAAACGAATCGGCACGGCCATCTCCAGAATTTTTGACGACGAGGACAACGAAAAGAAGTTCCTCGAGGCTCGCAAGGGCAGCCTTGAATGGCAGGAAGCCCTTGACGCAATGCGCCAGCCGGTGAGCGCCAAGATTGCCGTCCACGAAGGCGGAATCTTCGGCAAGGGTCCCGGTCAGAGCACCCAGAGATATGTGGTTCCGGACATCTCGGAAGACTATATGTACAGTTTCATCATTGAGGAGTACGGCCTGTTCGGAGGCATTCTGGTCATCATCCTCTATGTATCCCTGCTGGCCAGGGGCTCGCTGATAGTCAGAAACTGCGGCGACAATATCTTCGCCAAGGCGGCGGTGGCGGGACTGTGCCTGCTGATTACCGGTCAGGCCTTCCTCCATATGTTTGTCAATGCCGATATCGGCCCTATGACGGGCCAGACCCTGCCGCTGATCAGCCACGGCAACAGCGCCTTCCTCTGCTTCAGCGTGGCATTCGGCATCATCCTCTCATTCAGCAGGATAGCTGCAAGGCGGATAGAGATTGAGACGCTGAAGGCGGACCCTCTGATGGAGACGCACGAAAATTTGAAAGGCAGTCTGGACGAGCTGGACGCCTTTGATTCAGGAAAACAATTTGATGAAGATGGAATATAAGAAACTCAGAGTCATCATCAGTGGCGGCGGCACCGGAGGCCATATCTTCCCTGCCGTGTCCATTGCAGACCGTCTCAGGAAAGTCAATCCTGAAACGGAAATCCTCTTTGTCGGCGCAGAAGGCAAGATGGAGATGGAGAAGGTTCCTGCCGCGGGTTACGAGATAGTAGGCCTGCCGATTTGCGGACTGCAGAGAAAACTGAGTCTGAAAAACATAGCGGCAAACCTCAAGCTGCCGTTCAAGATCCTGTCCAGCATCCGCAAGGCAGGATGGGTCATCGATGATTTCCAGCCGGACGTGGTAATCGGCGTCGGAGGCTTTGCCAGCGCTCCTCTGCTTTGGGCCGCAACCCGCAGGAAAGTGCCGGCCCTCATTCAGGAACAGAACGGATTCGCCGGCCTGACCAACAAGATACTCGCCAAGCGCGTGAGCAGCATCTGCGTGGCTTACGAAGGGATGGAAAGGTTCTTCCCGGCAGAGAAAATAGTAATCAGCGGCAACCCGATCCGCTCCGACATCCACAAATACGGTCCCGAAGAGAGGCTCGAAGGCCTGAAGTTCTACGGCCTGAGCGAAGGCTGCAAGCATCTGTTCATCGTGGGCGGAAGCCTTGGAAGCGGCACACTCAACCGCTCGGTGATGGATTGGATCGAGAAGGGCTGCCCGGGTGGGGAGAATGTCGAAATCCTCTGGCAGTGCGGCCGCTATTACAAGGCGGGCGTGGACAAGTTCCTCGAGGAGCACCCTTGCCCGAAGGTGCGCCAGACCGACTTCATCGCCAGAATGGACCTCGCCTATGCCCTTGCGGACGTGGTGATAAGCCGTTCAGGCGCCTCTTCTATCTCCGAGATCTGCGTCGCCGCCAAGGCAGCCATCTTCGTACCTTCGCCTAACGTCGCCGAAGACCACCAGACCCATAACGCGATGGCCCTTGTCCGCAAGGACGCCGCCCTGATGGTCAAGGACGACCAGGCCCGCACCAAACTCCTTCCCACCGCCTTCCAGTTGCTCGGACAGGAAGACAGGATTAGACAGATAGAAAGAAATGTGGCAAGGCTGGCGAAGCCGGACGCCGCACAGACCATCGTTGACGAAGTTTACAAACTTGTATGAGTTACAGCAATATCTATTTCATAGGCATCGGGGGCATAGGAATGAGTGCCATTGCCCGCTATTATAAATTCAAGGGCTGCAATGTAAGCGGCTATGACCGCACGCGCACCGAACTCACTGACCGCCTTGAGGCGGAAGGCATCAGTGTCCACTTCGAGGACAGACCGGAGCTCATCCCCGCAGACAAGGACAACACCCTGGTTGTCTATACGCCAGCCATACCCGAAGACTTCGGCGAACTCCGCTTCGCCATTGACAGGGGCTACCGCGTAATCAAGCGTTCGCGCATACTGGGGGAAATCACCGCCGGCCAGGTTTGCCTTGCCGTTGCGGGAACCCACGGCAAGACGACGACCTCGACACTCGTCGCCCACATCCTCACGGAGAGCGGCGTGGGCTGCTCGGCCTTCCTGGGAGGCATCTCCAAGAATTACGGCACCAATATGCTCTGCGACCACAGCCGCACGGTAGTGGTCGAGGCTGACGAGTTCGACAGGTCCTTCCACCAGCTTCACCCGGCAATCAGTGCGATCACCGCGATGGATGCCGATCACCTCGACATCTACGGCGACCACGCCCACGTGATCGAAGCCTTCAAGATATATGCAAGCCAGGTCAGCGAGACCATCATCCTCAAGCTCGGCCTGCCGATAAGAAAGGACGAGGTCACCGCAAGGATATATACCTACCACCGAGATGACCCTCGTGCCGACATCCACGGCTCCAACATCCGCCTCCAGAGCGACGGTCACTATGTCTTCGACCTGGTATATCCGGGAGGCGTGCTCAGCGACATCAAGGTCGGCGCACTCGGAATGGTGAATGTCGAGAACAGCATCGCCGCAGCCGGCATCTGCCTCTGCCACGGAGTGGACGCCCAGAAGATAAAGCACGCCATCGGCAGCTTCGAAGGTGCGCGTCGCCGCCTTGACCTCCACTTCAACGCGGGAGGGATGACCTACATCGACGACTACGCCCACCATCCGGAGGAGCTCCACAGTGCAATCAGCTCAGTGCGCGAGATTTACCCGGGACGCAAGCTGACCGGCATCTTCCAGCCGCATCTTTTCACCCGCACGAGGGATTTCGCGCCTGAATTCGCCAAGTCCCTGAGCCTGCTGGACAAGCTCATCCTGCTGGACATCTATCCGGCACGCGAAGAGCCGATCAAGGGTGTCAGCTCCGAAATCATCTTCAAGGACGTAACCTGTCCGGAGATGGTTCTGCTTGACAAGGAGGCGCTGATGGACTATATGCAAGAGGAGAAGGTGGACGTGCTTATGACCCTCGGAGCGGGCAACATCGACCAGTTCATCGAGCCTCTCACACTGATGCTTCAAAACAGACTCAAATAATAGATGAAAAAGACTGTCAGATATTCGATTTCGTGCTTGCTGATTGCAGCCTTCTGCATCGGGATGGGCATTCTAGCCCATCTTGAGAAGGAAAGCCGCAACACCCGCACCTGCGAAAGGCTCGAAGTGGAGTTCTCCGACAGCCTCAAATTCGTCACCGAAAAAGACATACGCAAATACGTGGACAGCCGCTATGGAGCATACATAGGACAGCGTCTGGACAGCGTCAGACTCACGGAGATAGAGCAGATGCTCCAGAGCCGCAGCGCCATTATGGATTGCGAAGCCTGGACAACCGACGACGGGGTTCTCCACGTCCGCGTAGGACAGAGGGCTCCTGTCCTGCGTTTCGACTGCGGCGACGGAGGTTTCTACGTGGACGCGGAAGGCTACATCTTTCCTCTCCATCCGAGTTATACGGCCGACGTGCCCGTCGTAAGCGGCGGAGTGCCGTTCAAGCTCAAGAAGAATTACAAGGGCGAGGCTCCGGAAGAAAGGGACAGAACCTGGCTGAAACACATAATCGAGCTTTCGCGCTACATCAACAGTTCGAAGATCTGGAGGTCAAGGATTTCCGGCATCCGCTGCAGCTCGGACGAGAACGTAATACTGCTGTCTTCAAGCGGAAGCGAAAAGTTTTATCTGGGTTATCCTGAAAACATTGCGGAAAAACTCGGGAAAGTTGAAACTTATTTCATTAAAATATTACCTTTGAAAGGGGAAAACCATTACAAGTCAGTTAACGTAACTTATAACAACCAAATAATATGCAGTCAGAAAGATATATAGCGGCAGCGGATCTCGGCACGTCCAAAATCGCTCTCAGCGTAGCCAAGATCACAGGCGAAGACGTCCAGATCATCTACTACAGGGAAACTCCTTCCGACGGTGTCAGATACAGTTGCGTCTATAACCCCAAGAGGGCCGCAGAGCCTCTGCGCAAGGCAATCCAGATGGCTCAGGACGAGCTGAACATCAAGATTCTCCAGCTGGTGATCGGACTCCCGCGCTACAATGTGCGCCAGGAGGTGGCCAGCGCCCGTATGGAGCGCAGCAACCCGGACAGTTGCATCAGCCGCGAGGAGGTGAACACCCTCAAGAAGATGGCCATCGACGACTACCCGGTTGCCGATGAGAGCAAGGAAACCATCTACGGTGCGGTTGCCCAGTCGTTCTCGGCGGACGACGAACTCGTCTGCGCGTCCGAAAGCGACGTTGTCGGCACTGTTTCCGACTGTCTCGAGGGCAACTTCAAGATCTTTCTGGGCAGCCTCAAGCCACTGCGCAACATTGACATTATGCTCAACGACGTGGGAGTGGCTCCCGCCTACAAGTTCTTCCTTCCGAACTCGGTCGCACAGTCCGTGCTGAACGAGGAGGAGAAGGACAACGGTGTGGCCCTGGTCGAAATCGGCGCGGGCGTAAGCTCCGTGACCATCTACAGGGGTAAGATTCTGCGCCACTATTCGTCCATCCCGTTCGGCGGCAAGAACATCACTGCCGACATCCGCTACGAATGCGGCTTCAATGAAAAACTCGCCGAGAACATCAAGCTCGCCTTCGGAGCCTGCGTGCCGGACAAGCTCCAGTCCCTGAGCGAGAAGATCATCCAGATCAACGACGACGAAACCGGCTCATACGAGCAGCTGCCAGTCAAGTATCTGTCCGAGATCATCGATGCCCGTACGCGCGAAATCATCGACGCCGTGCTCTACCAGATTCAGGAGAGCGGCTATGCTGATAAACTGCGCAACGGCATCGTCGTGACCGGAGGCGGCGCCAACCTCGTGAACCTGCCTAACCTGCTAAAGGAGATGTCAGGCTACAACGTGCGCATCGGCTATCCGCGCACCAGGACCTTCAGCGCCGACGGTTGCGACGGCATTGGCGAAATGTCAGCCGCAGCTTCAATCGGTATGATACTCGAGGCCAAGAAGGACTACAGACTCAACTGCATCGAAGATGCGCCTCTTGCAGCCGACAATGCCCGGGAAGAAAGCCAGACCGCAACGCAGGAACCTGAGAATACCCAACAGGCCCCTGAAGCAGAAGTACACCAGGGCGAACTCTTCGAGGGGGAAATCCTCCAACCAAACAGGGACGAGAACCAGAAGAAGAAAAAAGATGGCAAGGGCAGGCTTACCTGGAAGCGCCTCAGGGACAAGGTCAACAACACTTTCGAAGGGGCCTTCGACAACACCCTGGGCAATCTGTTTGACTCAATGGAATAATAAAGAAACAAGGATATGGAAGACCAGACAATAATCGATTCATTCACACCTGTGGACTGGGCGACATCTGACGAGATCATCAAGGTCCTCGGAGTCGGAGGAGGCGGCTGCAATGCAGTCAGCTATATGTACAAGAAAGGCATCACAGGCTGCAGTTTCGTAGTCTGCAACACTGACGCCCAGGCGCTCAGATGCAGTCCTGTTCCTGTAAAGATCCAGATGGGACGCGGCCTTGGCGCCGGAACCAATCCGATCAATGGCCGAAACGCAGCGCTCGAGAGCCAGGACCAGATTGAGAAAATCATCTTCGACACCAACACCAAGATGCTTTTCATCACTGCCGGAATGGGCGGCGGCACCGGTACGGGAGCCGCGCCGGTCATCGCCAAGATGGCCCGCGACAAGGGCATACTGACGGTTGCCGTTGTGACCCTGCCTTTCCTGAACGAGGGCAACGAGGCTCTCTCGAGGGCAATCGACGGCATCCACGAGCTGGAGAAGAATGTTGACAGCCTCCTGCTGATCAACAATGAAAAGCTCCACGAGTACTATGGCAACAAACTCATCCACGATGCCTTCCCGCAGGCGGATGACGTGCTTGCCACAGCCGTCAAGGGCATCGTGGAAATCATCAAGAAACCGGGCTACATCAATGTCGATTTCAAGGATGTCGAGACTATGATGAGAAACAGCGGAATGGCCCTTATGGGCTGCGGCTCCGGCACGGGAAAGAACCGCATCCAGGACGCCGTCAAGGCCGCCTTCGAGTCACCGCTGCTCAACGACTTCGACCTCAAGAGTGCAAAGAAGGTGCTTCTCAACATCACCTACGGCCAGAACGAGCAGGGTCTGACGATGGACGACCTCCACAAGATAAACGAGATGATCGACGAGTACACCGGCAGCGCCAACAACTTCAAGCGCGGCCTCATCTGGGATGACGACCCTGAAATCGGCGACAAGATCAGCATCACCTCCATCGTCACTGGCCTGAGGTTCTCCGACATCATCACCCCGGGCAAAGATATGGGCAACTACATTATGATCGACACGGATTTCGTCTATAACAAGACCAAGGCCGCAAGTTCATCGGAAGGCATTTCACTATATGAAAATGCAAGCTCCCACATAGGCTTCAACTCGAAGGGCAATATGCGCACCTTCAACTACATCGACAAGCCTAATCTCATCCTCTCGGAAGGCCAGCAGCTTGCCGAGCTCGAAAACATCCCGGCAATCAGAAGAAGGAAAGTATGACAAAGACAAGAGTAAGATTTGCGCCCTCCCCTACCGGACCGCTCCATATGGGCGGCGTGAGGACCGCGCTCTACAACTATCTGTACGCGAAGAAAAGAGGCGGAGATTTCATCATCCGCATTGAAGATACCGACTCCCACCGTTTCGTGCCGGGAGCCGAAGAATACATCATTGAATCCCTGCGCTGGTGCGGCATCATCCCCGATGAAGGCGTTGACGCCGACGGCAAGGTAGTTCTAACCCCGTCGCAGAGGCATCCTCACGCCCCTTACCGCCAGAGCCTCAGGCGCGGAATCTACCGCCAGTGGGCAGAGCAGCTGGTCGCTTCGGGCAATGCATATTATGCCTTCGATACCGCCGAGGAGCTTGAGAAGGCCCGCGCCGAGGCCGAGAGTCGCGGCGAGACCTTCATCTACAACGCCCTCACTCGCGGCAGTATGCGCAACTCCCTGACCCTTGACGAGGATACCGTCAGCACCCTGCTCGATCAGAGAAGCGACTGGACCATCAGGTTCAAGATGCCTCAGGACGAGACCATAAGTATGGACGACCTCATCAGGGGACATATAGAAGTCAACAGCTCCACTCTCGACGACAAGGTGCTCTGGAAGAGGGCCGACGAGCTCCCGACCTACCACCTCGCCAACATCGTGGACGACCACCTGATGGAGATCACCGAAGTCATCCGCGGCGAGGAGTGGCTGCCGTCGCTGCCTCTCCACTACCTGCTTTACAGGGCATTGGGCTGGGAGGACACACGTCCGCGCTTCGCCCACCTGCCACTGCTGCTCAAGCCGGTGGGCAACGGCAAGCTTTCCAAGAGGGACGGCGACAAGATGGGCTTCCCGGTATTCCCGCTCAACTGGGTCAACTCCGAGGGCGAGACCTACCACGGCTACCGCGAGGACGGCTACTTCCCGGGGGCGTTTGTCAACCTGCTGGCGATGCTCGGCTGGAATCCCGGCACAGAGCAGGAGATCTTCTCGATGCAGGAGCTTATCGAGGCCTTCAGCCTTGAAAAAGTCAGCAAGTCCGGAGCCAAATTCAACCCCGAAAAGGCAAGGTGGTACAACAAGGAATATCTCAGAATGCAATCTGACGAGCAGCTTGCCCAGGCCTTCCTCCCTATGCTTGAAGCGAAGGGAATCAGCGCCGACAAGGACTATGTCACAAGGGTTGTGTCCCTGATCAAGGAAAGGGCCGGCTTCGTTTCCGACTTCTGGACCATAGCATCATATCTGTTTATCGCCCCTTGCGAATTCAGCAGGTACGGGGTCAAGGCCGGGGCGGCAAGCGCCAAGCCACAGGATGCCAACAGGCCGGCTGACCCGCGCGCAAAGGTCTATGACGACAGCCTGACCGAGCCTTTCCTCGCGAAGGACGTGGACAAGTTCTGGAAGGAGGATGTTGTGCTACAGGCCCGTCAGGCCCTGGAAAACGCTGATGCGGACAGCCTCGAAGACTATATCCGCAGCCACGAGATGCCTATGGGCAAGGTGATGAACTGCATACGTCTGGCCCTTACTGGCGCTTCAAGCGGCCTGGGTATAGCCGACATCATCAAGTTCATCGGCAAGGACAAGGCCTTGGAGAGAATGGACTTCGCCTGCGCGAGACTTTCAAAATAGAATCAGCCCCGCTCCGCGCCCAAAAGGCTCAGAGCAGTGTCAAGAGATATGGCGTCTTCGATTGTGAAGCCGCCATTTTTCGTACGCCTCAGCGAGCTCAGGAAGGCTCCGCTCCCGAGGGCTTCGCCCAGGTCTCTTGCGAAGGCACGGATGTATGTACCCTTGCTGCAGCCTATGCGGATGGTGGCAGTAGGCAGTTTGTAGGCTGACACGTCCGCCACCCGGATGCGGCAGGCAGGGTCATCTGCGACACACTGGCGAAACTCGCTCTCAAAGGCTTCCAGGCTAAGGGAGTAGATGTTGATCCTGTTGGCCTGGAGTATATCCCCGACGGCCGCATAGTCGAAAGCTTCGCCTTTTGCGGCAGCTTCCTTCAGAAGGCGTCTTGCCATCTGGTAAACTCTCTGGCCGTCAACGGACTTGGCGCTGAAGAGCGGTGCTATCTGATCCTGTTCCCCGAGCATCGATGGCAGCAGGGCGCGTATGCTTTCCTCGCTCACCCCGTCAGTGGGGAAAGTGCTGTCAATCTCCTTCTCAAGGTCGTAGGAAGGTGTAGTGGCGCCGAAGGAAACGCCCGCAAGGTACTCCTTGGGCGAGGCTTGGAGGATCTCGGCGCGCTTGGTGGCCGCACCTATGCAGACAAGCAGGATGCCGGTCGCGAGGGGATCGAGGGTTCCGGCGTGGCCGACTTTGAGGTTCTTCTTGCCGAAGTGGCGGATGGCGGCATACTTGACCTTGCGGATCACGTCAGCCGAGGTCCACCTGTAGGGCTTGTCTATAGGAAGTACTATCCCCTGAGGATAGTCTTCGATATTGTCAGACAGGGATTTTATCAATTCTTCTCTGATGTCTTCCGCCGGCGAAATCGGTCACAAGCCACTCGCGTACCATTGTGACTGCCATACGGTATGAAACGAAACGGGCTGGCAGGACGAGCACGTTGGCGTTGTTGTGCTCCTTTACCAGATGGGCGACTGCGGTATTCCAGGCAAGGCCGGCGCGCACGCCGCGATGGTGATTGAGGGTGATGGCCATACCGTTGCCGGTGCCGCAGATTGCGATGCCCTTGTCAACTTCGCCACTCTCCACTGCGCTTGCAAGCGGGTGAGCAAAGTCAGGATAGTCGCAGCTGTCGGAGCTGTCAGTACCAAAATTCACGACTTCGTGTCCTTTGCCGACGAGATAGCTGATGAGTTTCGCCTTGTATTCGATGCCGGCGTGATCACTGCAGATTCCAATTTTCATAATAAGCAATTTAAGTTTACAAATATAGTCAAATCAGTTCATATCCTTTCAAGGCCGCCGCATATTCCCTGTGACGCGGGCAGATTCCCTCCAGCAGGGCGTGGAATCCGGGACCGTGGTCAAGGTGGCGCAGGTGGCACAGCTCGTGGAGCATCACATAGTCCCTCAGGTCCTCGGGGAGGCGCATCAGATTGAGATTCAGATTGATGTTCTTTTTTGACGAACAACTCCCCCAGTTCGACACATTGTGCTTGATTCTCACCGAGTTATATTCAAAACCATAGGTGTCGGCCAGTTGTCTGAGGCGGACGGGCAGGTAGGCCTTTGCCTCCGCCCGCAGACGCGCCACTTCCGGGGTTTCCGGGAGCCGTCTCCTTTTTCGTCTCATTATCCAAAACAACATACTGCAAATATACTGTCATTTAACGATTATTGTTATCTTTGTAGTCTAACAACACTACAACATTATGACCAATTTCAAAACCATCCTGTTTGCGGTTTTGGCCGTCATCTTGAGTTCCTGCTGCAAAAGCGGCGACTACGAGTTTGAAAGGCTTTATGAGAATCTCCCTTTCGAAATGGAGAGAGTTTACAGACCGCAGATTCCCGACTACAGCGTAAATCTCACTGATTTCGGTGCAGTGGGCGACGGCGTCACCCTCAACAGCGAGGCTTTCGCCAAGGCGATGTCCCACCTCGAGAGCAAGGGTGGCGGCCACCTCATCGTCCCTGCCGGCATCTGGCTCACCGGGCCTATCACTATCCTGTCCAACATCGACCTTCACGTCACGCCGAACGCCATCATCCTCTTCGATCCGAGCAGGGAACTCTACCCTGTGATCGAGACGGTCTTCGAGGGTCTTGACACCAAGCGCTGCATCTCCCCTGTCAACGCATACCGCGCCAAGAACATCTCCATCACCGGAGGCGGTGTCATCGACGGTGCGGGCCAGGACTGGAGACCTCTGAAGAAGAGCAAGGTGACCGAAGGCTTCTGGCAGAAGCAGGTCGCCGCCGGCGGCGTAGTCGAGAACAACATCTGGTACCCTGACGAGGGCTACCTCGAGGGCACAAGGGGCGCGTCTATGAACGTGCCGCGCGAAGGCCTCGACCTCGACTACATCAAGAGCTTCCTCAGGCCGGTAATGGTATCCCTGCGCGAGTGCGAGAACGTCCTGCTCGAGGACTGCCTCTTCCAGAACTCACCGGCGTGGAACCTCCATCCTCTGATGTGCCGCAACGTCATCATCAAGAATGTGAGCGTGCGCAACCCGTCATACTCCCAGAACGGCGACGGCATCGATGTTGAATCCTGCGAGAACGTGATCATCGTGGATTCCGACTTCGACTGCGGCGATGACGGCATCTGCATCAAGTCCGGAAAGGACGCCGACGGCAGGCGCAGGGCAAGGCCTTGCAGCAAGCTGATCATCGACGGCTGCACCGTGTATCACGGCCACGGCGGCTTCGTGGTCGGCAGTGAGATGAGCGGCGGGGTACACGACATCAAGGTTTCCAACTGCCGCTTCCTGGGCACCGACGTCGGTCTGCGCTTCAAGAGCAACCGTGGCCGCGGCGGCGTGGTGGACGGCATCTGGATTGAGAATATCAATATGACCAACATCGTCACCGAGTGCATACTCTTCAACCTCTTCTACAGCGGTGCAAGCCCTGCAGACAGGGTGGTTGACGGCAAGCTTGTCAAAGGTGCCGACCTTCCGCTCCCGGTTGACGAGACCACACCTGCCTTCAGGGACATCCACATCAGCAAGGTGGTATGCAACGGCGCACGCCAGGCAATGCTCTTCAAGGGCCTGCCAGAGATGCCTGTCAAGGGCATAGACGTGAAGGACTGCACCATCACCGCCGACAAGGGCATAGAACTGTCCTGGTGCGAGGACATCAGCATCACCGGCACCAGCATCGTATGTCCGGAGGGAGTTCAGACCCTCACCACCCACAATGTAAATAATCTTAACAACCAATAACAGATGAAAAAAGCAATACTTGCAATCCTTGCCCTCGCCGCAATCAGCTGCAGCGCCCCGTCACCGGAAAAGATGTCCGTAAAGATGGTCGAGTCGCAGATGTCACGATGCGGAGACGCAACTTATCTTGACTACACCGACGGCTTCCTCAAGTGGAACTACACCCCGGGACTAGAGCTTCGCTCTTTCCTGGATGTATATGAAGCCTATGGCGACCAGGCCATCTACGACTTCGTTGCGAAGTGGTACGACGGCATCATCGCTGAGGACGGAACCATCGGAGGCAAATACGCCGTTGAAAAATACAGCACAGACCTTATCTGTCCGGGCAAATCCCTGTTCTATTTCCTGGACAAGACCGGCAACCAGAAATATCGCAAGGCCATCGAGACCCTCAAGACCCAGATTGACGGTCAGCCAAGAACGGAGGCCGGAGCCTTCTGGCACAAGAAGGTATATCCTCATCAGGTATGGC
>JAEDLO010000103.1 GCA_016295245.1 Bacteroidales bacterium
CATTTTCAGTACCTCGGCCCTGGATGAGCATCACCGGCTACCGGAGCCAGTACCACGAATATGCTACTTTGATCCGAGCCACGGATGGGATAGCCATAGGTCCAGCCTCTCAGGAAGATTGACCTTGTTCCCGGTGAACGCCAGGTAGTTGCTGTCCTTCCAGTTATAGGCCGTTCGGCGGCTCACCTTCATCCAGGCAGCGAATTCCGTGATGCTGCAGGTGGCGTGATTCCCGGAGAGCTGCTCCAGCATGGCCACGAGTGCAGAATAATCCTTGATCTTCGGGACCGCCTCATCCAGAATCGTCCGAATGTCAATCCTTTCCTTCCTGGAACATAGCCAGCAGCTCGTACGCCTTCGTAACGTCGAACTGCTGCATCAGTATGGTGATATCGCTCCTCGTCAGCATAAGCATATCAGATTATCTCACCGGCCCAGAGGGCTTTGAAGAAGTCAGTCACGTAATAGAGGTCCACATCACCGCTACGGCGGCTGATACGGTCCTTGGACACAATGATTTGCTTGGTGTCCGGATGCTCCTTCGCGAACTCCGTTACTCCCTTCTTGTCATCGTGGTCAATATGCTCCTTTGATTTGATTTCAATGGCAACACGAGCGTCACCGATGACGGCGTCCACTTCAAGATTTTCATAGGTGTGCCAGTAGGTCAACTCCTCATCGCTGTTCGTATAGCCCAGATAGGCGACAATCTCCTGCATGATAAGGTGCTCGAAGGCATGGCCATACTCTGGCGTCTTTGGTGCAAGGTAGTATCTCTTGGTCAGGTGATTGGCAATGCCGACATCGAAATAGTAGAATCTGGGCGACTTGTACAGTTTCCTTTTGATGACCTTCCTGTATGCCGGCACTTCGAATCCCAAAAGCGTATCTACCAAAATCTTATAGTATGCTTTCACCGTATTGGCAGACACCTCGCAATCACTGGCCACATTCTCATAATTGAGGATTTCTCCATCCATGATGGCAGCCACTTCCATAAAGCGGACAAACTCATCCACATTCTGGACAAGCGCCTCTTCGATAATCTCCTCCTTCAGATACAGGTCAATGTATGCTCTCATACGGTTCCGGGCATTGGCAACCATATAATGACGGGGAATCATGCCATTCTGGACGGCACGCTCCAGGTCGAAATCCGGGATCTCGGCGCTTACCAGAGGGAACAAAGTCTCCGGTATAGCACGGCCGCCCAGGTTGTTTGCACCGCTCTTCTTGATTTTGCGGGCACTTGATCCGCTAAGGATGAACCATAGCCCTTTCTCGACCATCAGCCAGTGCACTTCATCCAGGAGGTCAGGGACCTTTTGGATTTCATCGACGATGACGAGCGTCTCGGGCGGATACCTCAGAAGGCTCTCCCGGAATTCCTCCGGATGCTGCTTAAAGCGATTTCTCACATCAGACTTCAAAAGGTCAATGTAAACCGCCTTGGGGAAACGCTCTTTCAAAAGGGTTGATTTCCCTGTCTGACGGCCGCCAAAGAGGAACATTGCCTCATCCAGCCGGTTCTCTATGTCGAATATCCTATGGTACATAACAGCTCTAAATTTCCTCAAACTGATTGCGGATTTTCTGGAAATATCCGCAACGACAATGCGAATTTAACAAAGTTTATCTGAATACCAAAAACCTTGCAAGATTTACCATTATTTCTTCAGTTCCTCGTCAAAGAGCTTCATAGCGTCGGCCTTAGCCATTTCATCACCATCTGCGGCGGGATGCCGCTGGAAAGGGCGAAACAAATGAAGGTACGGCGGCTTGCAGGACATTCGGCAAATATGAGAAAAATCAATAAATTTGCATAACAGGAGCAAATGTGAGGCTGCTGACAAAGTCGGGACAGTAACCCCAGCAAACAAGCCCCAACAACCAAACCCCGCAAAAATCTATGCTGACAGAAGACCAATTGGAACTCATAGCCGAAGAGCAGATGCAGACGCTTCGACGTTGCCGGACGATGGTGGCAGGATTCAAGGCCACTAAGGAGAAAGACATTGAGTATATGGACGATGTGATGGATGAACTCCTGGACTTTATGGATCAGGGATCTGAAGCCGAGCATCTGTACCGCGACTATATAGCCTATCTGTCATCCTTCACCCCGGACTTGGCGCAGAGGCACTTCCTTGAGCTGGAGGACCGGCTGGGATATTGGACGCCGGCCGTGATTGCGGCGGGGATGGTGGCCAGAGAGTTGCACAGCGGCCAGAAGGACAAGGGCGGGCACGATTATTTCGAATCGCACTTGCTCCCTGTCGCCAAAAGCGGCTTCAGCTGGAAAGAAAAGTTTGTCGGCTTTCTGCACGATGCCGTCGAGGACACGGACTATCCGATAGAAGTCATATTACAGAAGGTACAATCAACCCTGGACTCTCTGGCGCAGCGCAGGGACGATGCCTGGAAGGATGAATTCAACCTTGTTCCCCCACCCGGCAATTCCATCTTCTTCCCTTCGGAAGACGACTGGAAAGAAATCGAAGAGGCACTTAAACTCCTCAACCACAACACCGCCCCTGACAGGGAGTCATACATCTGCCGTTTCCGCGGGCACAGGTTGGCCCTACAAGTGAAACTCAACGATATGCGCAGCAATATGGACATCAGCCGCATACCCTCCCCCAGCCCGAGAGATCTCGAGCGTCTCGAAAGATACAAGGCGGAATACAACACACTCACGGAAATGCTCCGCGACACATACAACTAAAACAGAAAATCCTCCTCAGCAGCGAATCCAAGCCTTTCACAAGGCCTCCTTACTGCCGGGAGGATTTACCGTACATTCATCGAGTCAAAGCTCTAGCGCTTGTACCAAGGGAGCTTGGTGAGATCTACCATCACCAGGTTCAGTCGCTTGCCGTCTGACCAGTGGCCGGAGCGGAAGCAGAGCTTGGTGCCGTCGGGGCTGAAGAACGGATGGGCGTGGTCAGGGGCCATCCTGGTGTCGGAAGCAATCCAATGCCTCTCGCCGGTCTGGGCGTTGATTACCCATACGCTGCCCGCGAAGGTGTCGCCGGTCACCCACTTGTCGTCGCGGGTGGCGTTGCAGTGCCAGAAGCCGCGGCCTGTGAGCGAGCTGCTGCGGTCCTTGTCCATCTCGACCTGACCCATGCACTCCACGTCATTGGTGCGCAGGTTGATGCGGAAGATGCCGCTGACCTGCTTGCGCAGCCTGTCCTGCCAGCCGAGCACATTGAAATAAACGTAATCCTCCGAAGCGAAGGTCTCGTGGGTCACCCAGTCGAGCGGGGTCTCCTTGTAGAGAGGCTTGTACTCGTTTGTGAGGGCGTTGCAGTACCACATCCGCTGGTCGGCATCGCCGCCGGTCTCGCAGCAGAACACGATTTCCTCCGGACGGAAGCGGCTTGCCTGAATGTGGCCGACGCGGAAATCCACGTTGCGGATATAGCTGACCTCGCCTGTGCGCAGGTCCATCTTTCTCAGGCCGCTGAGCGCCTGGCCCACCTTCTTGGGCTGGTCATCGCGAGGCACGAAGGCCTTCGCCTCCATTGCCGCCTTCTCCTCAGGGGTGCCCTCGCGGGTCACGCTGATGTAGGCAAAAGTGTCATCGCAGTTGACGCACCATCCGCCAGGCCTGCCCATCTCAGGGCTCTCAGGGAAGACGCCGATAAACTTCAGATAAGAGTCAATCTGCATATTCTTCTTGCCCTTCTTAGCGTCAGCGAAGACCTTGTCGAGATTCATCGAGTACATCGCCCACTTGCCTTCCGCGTCACGTCGGTTGACAAACAGGGTGTTTGAAGTATTTGCAAGGAAAACGCCGGAAACGCTCTTGTCGCTGACCTGGACAATCTTGCCGCTGGCGATTTCCATAAAGTAGTAAAGAGTCGGCCTGTAAGTTCTCTTGGTGCCGTCAGGCAGGGTCGTCTCCTGCGCCGGCTCGTCGCTGCGGGTAGAAGAACGGAAGAGCAGCCACTTTCCGTCAGGGGTCCACATAGGATCAGTCTGATAGATGAAGCTGTCGTTCTTTTCCGTGTCGGTGAGAATTGTGAGAGTGATACCGGTCTGCTCATCCTTGGATGTAGTCATTTCCGAGTTCTTGAGAACTCCGAACTGCGCCGAGGCAGTAAGCGAAGCCGCAATCAATGCAGCCGAAATAATAAACTTTTTCATCAATAATGTGGTTGGATACTAATTCATACAAATATACAATTTCCATTGATAAAAATAGTTTATTATTTTAACAATGGGGACTTTGAAATACTGTAACGATGAAGTATTTTTATCAAGCCCAAAATCAACTCCACGAAATGAACCATTATGAACTTGATGTGGGGAGGTAAACAATATATTTGATCCATTTTACCCGCAGTTGCGGCACTGATTGCGATAGCGTCAGGCTGCAACAAGACTGAAGGAAAAAAGGAGGAACCGAAGATTCCGATTCGCATCAGCACTTCGGTAACCAAGGTAAGCGACAATGACTTCGAGGCAGGCGACGCCGCTTCGAGGTCATCCGCAGCCGTTACAAAAACGGCAGCTACGAGGGCGGCATAGTCTGGACCAGCAACTGGATCAGGGTCAGCGACCTCAGTCCCAAGGGTTTGGCCCTTGAGGTCCGCCCTCTTGAGGGTGCGGTCGGTGATGAAGATATCCCTTATGTCAACCCAGAAGCATTATGCGTCTCAATTCAAACTCCTTCTTTTCCACCAACTCGTCCCATAACATTGAGTCCTTGAAATCCGACACC
>JAEDLO010000104.1 GCA_016295245.1 Bacteroidales bacterium
ATGGATACTCCAGAGCCTGATTATGGTCTGGAACGACTATATGTACACGGGCGACTGCGCCCTTATCGAAGAGTGCTACGATGACCTCAAAGCCAAGACTCTGGCGGACCTGCGCGAGGACTCGGGGCTGATTTCCACACGGCTCGGAAGATGCACGGATGACTTCTTCAGGAGCATCCACTTCAAGGGCCGGGAGCTCAGGGACATAGTTGACTGGCCGCGAGGCGAGGATGACGCATTCGTATTCAGCGATTTCAACGCCGTTGTGAACGCCTACCATTACAAGGCGCTGCGCATAATGGCGGACATCGCCGGAGTGCTCGGCCGCCGGGAGGACAGGGAACATTTCAGCACACTGGCGCAAAGCAGCTACGAGGCCTTCAACAGCCTGCTCTTCGACAGCGCCACGGGCCTGTACACCGACGGGGCGGGCATCAGCCACTCCTCGCTCCACGGCAATATGTTTGCCCTGTGCTTCGGCCTGGTACCCGAAGAGCGCCGGGACAAGGTGGTCGAATTCGTCAAGAGCCGCTCAATGGCCTGCAGCGTCTATGGCTCGCAATTCCTGCTGGACGCCCTGTATGACAGCAACGAGGGCGACTATGCGCTTTCGCTGATGAACTCCACTTCGCAGCGCAGCTGGTACAATATGATCAGGATAGGCAGCACCATAACGACCGAGGCCTGGGACCCGATATTCAAGCCCAACCTCGACTGGAACCACCCTTGGGGAGCCGCGCCCGCCAACGTCATCTCGCGAAAGCTGATGGGCGTGGAGCCTCTTGAAAGCGGCTTCTCGAAGGTGAGAATCAAGCCTCAGGTTTCGAATCTGAATTTCGCCGAGATACTAGTCCCTACAATAAGAGGCTCCATCCGCGTGCGCTTTGACAAGAATGCCGAAGCGGGCGGACGGAGCGTTCTGAGTGTAGATATCCCTCACGGAATCAGCGCAGAAGTATGGCTTCCCGAGGCGGACGGAACCTGGAAGATCGTCGAAGTCCCGGCCGGAATCCACGAATTAGTTACTGAAGGCCGGAATTACTTCCAGAGCAGCTGTGCGAACTGATAGAGACTGCGGCGCCAGCTCTGCCACTCGTGAGCGGTGAGGTTTGACACATAATAGTGAGCATTGTAGCCTGCAGCCGCAAGAGATTCGGTGACCTGCTTAGGGTCGGGGCCCTGGCGGTTGCCGCCTACTTCGCGCGAGCCGTAGCTGACGAAGACGAGCTTGTTGCTTTGCTTGAAATCGGCAGCGGCGTCAGCCTCGGCAGCCGAAATCACGCCACCGCTGAATATTCCCAGCCATCCGAACACGTCCGGACGCCTCAGTCCGATTTCCTTTGTCTCCATACCGCCCATTGAAAGGCCTGCAAGAGCCCTGTGGTCCTTGTCGGCGATGGTCCTGAAACGGGCGTCAATCATTGGGATGAGGTCCTGAATGAGGGTATTTCTGAAGCCCTCGGTCCAATCCTCCGGAAGATTCATTCCAAAAGAGCCCGGCTTTCTGGGACCCATCTTGAGTTCGCTGCCATCAGCCCTCTTGAAGTTGGTCCAGGTGCCGTTGTCCATCACAACGATGAAAGGAAGGGCTTTGCCCTCGGCAATCAGGTTGTCGAGAATGATGCCTGTCTTGCCCTGCTGGGCCCAGCCGTGCTCGCTCTCGCCGCCGCCGTGCTGGAGGTAGAGTACAGGATAGCGCCTGTCAAGCTCGCTGTCGTAGCCCGCAGGGGTATAGACATAGCAGTGGCGCATTGCCTTGTTGTACTCTGACCAGTAGTAAAGTTCGCGGATTTCGCCCTGAGGGACATTCTTGAGCTGGTAGAAATCCTGGTCTGCGGCAGGGACGTCGATACCGCTTCCCCAACGGCTGCAGCCATAGTAGTATAAGCTTGACGGATCAGGCACCTCAGCCCCATCGATATTGAGCTGGTAATAGTGGAATCCTTCATCCTGAGGAGCTGAAGTACCGGTCCAGAAGCCGTCTTCTCCCTTTGTAAGATCATACTTGACCCCGCCGATGTCCAACTTGACCGACTTGGCGTCAGGAGCCTTGACTTTGACTCTGACACATCTTTCCGAATTGACCATAGGGTAGAGTTTGCCCGGCTGGTTGTCTGGCGACGGAACGAAGTCTTCTTTGACCTGGGCATTGGCAACAATGCAGAGCGCTGACAAGAGCGCGCATATAAATTTGTTCATAGCGTTTGAATGATTATGGTATAAGTATGGTCAAAGATAAGGGAAAAAGACGAGAATCAAAGTTACTCTACAGGAATCTGAATCTCAGAAACCCATTTTTGCGGATCTTCCTGATTCCAAGGCCCGTCAATATAACTGAAACGCGGTGCGCCGCTGATGCGCATACCCTGCGATTCGAGATATTTGACAGCCTCGGTGAAAGTCTCGCTGAACTTGTCGTACGGCCCTATATGTTTCGCGCTCAGGACTTTGTCTATTGCCGGCAGGCGCTTGAAACTGATAAAGCCGTTGCCGGGGAGCATCTCCTCGACTTGCTCGCAATACTCAATGTCAATGTTCTCTCGGGTGTACTCTTTATTATGGTCTATTGTAAAGCAGTAGCCTGGAGTCGGACACTTGCAACCCAGCATCTGCATCTGGGGTCCAATCTGTTCGAAGCACAGAGGTCCGAGGGCGTCATAGTCAGGAATCACTTCCCTGTGGCTTGCCACGATGATTTCGGGCAAGGAGATAATTCTGAATTGTTCCATTTTGATGATTTGTTGGCGGGAGTCCCTCCAGTTCAGCAGACGGCGATGCCGCTCCTTCAGGGCGGAAAGTTGCTTCTCGGTATCCTGAATCTTGCTATCCAGCTGCTCCAGAGACGGGACGTGCCGGCTGTCTTCAAGCAGATCCCTGATTTCTTCAAGCGAGAAACCCAGTTTCTGCAGGTCCTTGATTTCAGTCAGCCTCTGCATCTGTTCGAGATTGTAGTAACGGTAGCCCGTCCACTCGTCAACCTCGCCGGGAATCAGCAAGCCCTTTGATTCATAGTGCCTCAAAGTCTTGACAGTCACCTGCATAAGTCGGGAGAACTCCCCTATTTTCAATTTTGTTTTGTAAATCATTGCCGTACGACTCTGTTTTGATATCGGCTGCAAAATTAAGCTATGACCTTAGGAACGAGTCAAGAATAGAATAACCAAGAGATATTAAGTTTTCACCAAAAACAAACCGCATCCCGGCCTAATGGCTTTGTCAGGAATAATTTGTATATTTGTACGTTTTGGCTTAAATGCTTACCAAAGAAAATCATTTAACTTTTAAGTAATGAACAAAATAGATGTCGTACTCGGCCTCCAGTGGGGTGACGAGGGTAAAGGAAAGATTGTGGACGTGCTCGCCGAAAGGTACAACAAGGTAGCCCGTTTTCAGGGCGGACCGAATGCGGGACACTCGCTCCACTTCGGCGGTAAAAGTTTCGTCCTCAGGTCTATTCCTTCAGGCATTTTCAGGGACGGCACTACAAACATCATAGGCAACGGCGTGGTCTTCGACCCTATCGCCTTCAAGAAGGAGTGTGACGAGCTCTCGGAAGCGGGGGTTCCAATCCGCGAGAGGCTTGTCCTCTCCGGCAAGGCCCACATCATCCTCCCTACCCACAGGCTTCTTGACGCCGCCAACGAGCAGGCTGCCGGAAAGGGCAAGATCGGATCCACCCTCAAGGGCATCGGACCTTGCTACACCGACAAAATCAGCCGCCACGGCCTGCGCATCGGCGACATCCTTGCCGATGGCTTCATAGACAAGTACGGGAAGCTCAAAGCCCGTCACTACAAGGAGATGGACAGCCTCGGATTTGACTACAACGCCGACCCTATCAAGCCTTTTGACGGGAGTCTCGAGGCTGAGGAGAAGAAGTTCTTCGAGGCCATAGAGTTCGTCAAGACCTTCAGGACCGTCAACTGCGAGTACTACATCAACGAGGCGCTCAAGTCCGACAGCATCCTTGCTGAAGGAGCCCAGGGCACTATGCTCGACGTCGATTACGGCTCATATCCTTTCGTAACATCCTCTACCACCTCCTGCTCGGGAGCCTGCGCCGGCCTTGGCGTCGCCCCGCAGAAGATCGGCAAAGTGTTCGGCATCTTCAAGGCCTACTGCACCCGCGTGGGCAGCGGTCCGTTCCCTACCGAACTCTTCGACCAGACCGGCGAGAAACTCCGCGCTGTCGGCCACGAATTCGGCGCTGTCACCGGACGTCCCCGCCGCTGCGGCTGGCTTGACCTCGTGGCCCTCAAGTACGCTGTAATCATAGACGGTGTGACCGATCTGATTATGATGAAATCAGACTGCCTGGACGACTTCGACACAATCAAAGTCTGCACCTCCTACAAGGTGAACGGAGTCCAGACCAACGAGCTGCCTTTTGACATCTCAGCTCCAATCGAGCCGGTCTACACCGAATTCAAGGGCTGGAAGACCGACCTGAGCGGCATACGCGAAGAAGACAAGCTCCCTGCAAACTTCCGCGACTACATCAAGTTTATGGAAGAATACCTGGAAGTCCCTATCAGCATCATCTCCCTGGGACCGGACCGCGAAGCAACAATCTTCAGATAGTCCGGCGTTATAATCTGAAAACTCACCCTGGGAAACAGATCCCTATGCCCCATCAAAACAATACCTGAGCGGGGCGGCCTTGCTTTGTGTCAATCACCTGCGCACCCAGCTCGCCGCTGCAAAAAAAAGCCGGCTGAAC
>JAEDLO010000105.1 GCA_016295245.1 Bacteroidales bacterium
TCCATCATCCGCAAGCTTGGCGAGGAAGTCGGCCCGGATCCGGAGATGAAGCCGTGGAAGGAATTCGTCCAGATGGAGAAGACCGCAAAGCAGGAGGTGCACATCGCCCTGGTCGGCAAATACGACCTCCAGGATGCCTACAAGAGCATACGCGAAAGTCTCTCGCTTGCAGCCAGCTACAACGCCTGCAAGGCGAAGATCCACTTCGTGTCGAGCGAAGATGTCAATGATGCCAACGTTGCCGAAAAGCTCGAGGGGATGGGCGGCGTGATCATATGCCCCGGCTTTGGCCAGAGGGGCATCGAGGGCAAGATAGTCGCTGCCCGCTACGCCAGGGAGAACGACGTGCCGTGCTTCGGCATCTGCCTTGGTATGCAGATGATGGTCATTGAGTTTGCCCGCAACGTGCTCGGCTACAAGGACGCCAATAGCGTGGAGATGGACCCGAAGACCGGCCACAACGTAATCGACCTGATGGAGGAGCAGAAGGGCATCACCGCAATGGGCGGCACGATGAGGCTCGGCGCCTACGCCTGCGAGCTCAGGGAAGGCAGCCGCGTCAGGGAAATCTACGGCGAAGAACTGATAGAAGAGCGTCACCGCCACCGCTACGAGTTCAACGGGGACTATTGCGAGCAATATGAGAAGGCCGGTATGAAGTGCGTCGGCGCCAATCCGGGCTCCGGCCTCGTGGAGATAGTCGAAATCCCCGAGCACAAGTGGTACATCGGCACCCAGTTCCATCCTGAATATTCGGGATCGGTGCTTAAGCCGCATCCGCTCTTTATGGACTTCATCAAGACAGTCAAAGTTGGAAAATAGTTATGGAAGAAAGAAGAAAAGCAGTATTGAAATTCAGCAACGGGAAGAGTTTCGAAGGCTGGAGTTTCGGGGCGGAGGCTCCGTGTGACGGAGAGGTCGTCTTCTCGACGGCTATGGTCGGCTATCCCGAAAGCCTTACCGACCCTTCGTACTCGGGCCAGATTCTCTGTGTGACCTATCCTCTAATCGGCAACTACGGAGTTCCCGACGAGGGTGTTGACAAGTGGGGCGTGTCCAAGAACTTCGAGTCGGAGAAAATCTGGGTCAGGGGTCTGGTAATCTCCGAATACTCATACAAATACAGCCACTGGGACGCTGTCCGCAGCCTGGATTCCTGGATGAAGGAGCAAGGCATCCCGGGCATCTGGGGCGTGGACACCAGGGCTATCACCCAGATGCTGCGCGACAACGGCTCGATGCTCGGAATGATAGTTCCGCAGGGCGTGGAAAAAGACTTTCCGGTCGAGGACCCTAACCTTGAGAACCAGATAGAACTGGTCAGCTGCAAGGAAGTCAAGACCTACGGCGAAGGCGACAAGACCGTCGTCCTTGTGGACTGCGGCGTCAAGCACAATATCCTCCGCTGCTTCATCGGCAGGGGAGTCAGGGTCATAAGGGTCCCGTGGGACTATGATTTCACCACCCTCGACTATGACGGCCTGTTCATTTCCAACGGTCCGGGCAATCCTGAGTTCTGCGAAAAGACCGTCGGCCACATCAGAAAGGCCCTCGAAGGGGACAAGCCTATCTTCGGCATCTGTATGGGCAACCAGCTGCTCGCCCGCGCGGCAGGAGCTTCGACCTACAAGCTCAAATACGGCCACCGCAGCCACAACCAGCCTGCCCGTATGGTGGGCACTCCTAAGTGTGTCATCACCTCCCAGAACCACGGTTACGCCGTTGACGAAAAGACCCTTCCTGCTGACTGGGAGCCTTGGTTCGTGAATATGAATGACGGCACCAACGAGGGCATACGCCACAAGAGCAAGCCTTTCTGCTCGGTGCAGTTCCACCCGGAGGCCTCCAGCGGTCCTACCGACACCGAATTCCTCTTCGACGATTTCATCAAAAAACTCTAAGCCTCTATGATCAATCCAGATATTAAGAAAGTACTTGTCCTCGGCTCAGGCGCCCTCAAGATCGGCCAGGCCGGAGAGTTTGACTATTCGGGTTCCCAGGCGCTGAAGGCCTTGCGCGAAGAGGGCATCACCACGGTGCTCATCAACCCCAACATCGCCACCGTCCAGACTAGCGAAGGCATCGCCGACAAGATCTACTTCCTGCCGGTAAACGCATATTTCGTCGAGAAGGTGATACGCAAGGAGCGCCCCCAGGGCATACTCCTGTCCTTCGGCGGCCAGACCGCGCTCAACTGCGGCGTGGAGCTCTACCGCAACAACGTGCTCCAGGACTGCGGAGTTCAGGTGCTCGGCACCCCGGTCCAGGCGATTATGGACACGGAAGACCGCGACCTGTTTGTGCGCAAGCTTGACGAAATCGACGTCAAGACCATCAAGAGCCATCCCGCTTCCAGCATAGAGGAAGCCCGCAGCGCCGCCGCAGAGCTCGGCTATCCGCTCATCGTGCGCGCCGCCTACGCCCTCGGAGGCCTGGGTTCCGGCTTCGTGGACAATGAGGAGCAGCTCCTGGAAATCTGCACCAAGGCCTTCGCCTTCTCTGATCAGGTGCTCGTTGAGCGCTCGCTCAAGGGTTGGAAGGAGATTGAATACGAGGTGGTCAGGGACCGCTTCGACAACTGTATCACGGTCTGCAATATGGAGAACTTCGACCCGCTGGGCATCCATACCGGTGAGAGCATCGTCGTGGCTCCGTCCCAAACTCTTAGCAACCGCGACTACCACTTCCTTCGCGAACTATCAATCCGCATAGTGCGCCACATCGGCATAGTGGGCGAGTGTAACGTCCAGTTCGCCTTCGACCCTGATTCCCTCGACTACAGGGTAATCGAGGTCAACGCCCGCCTGAGCCGCTCGTCCGCCCTCGCCTCCAAGGCGACGGGCTATCCTCTCGCCTTCGTGGCCGCCAAACTCGGTCTGGGCTACGGCCTGTTCGACCTCAAGAACTCCGTGACCAAGACCACTCCGGCCTTTTTCGAGCCGGCGCTTGACTACATAGTCTGCAAGATTCCGCGCTGGGACCTCTCGAAGTTCCGCGGCGTGTCCCACAAGATAGGTTCTTCGATGAAGAGTGTCGGCGAGATTATGTCCATAGGCCGCAGCTTCGAGGAAGCCATCCAGAAGGGTCTCAGGATGATAGGTCAGGGAGCCCACGGCTTCGTCTGCAACAAGGAGCTGAAGGTCGCCGACATCGAGGAGGCTCTCAAGGAGCCTACCGACACGCGCATCTTCGTCATAGCCAAGGCCCTTCAGGCCGGCTACAGTGTAGAGCGCATCCACGAGCTGACCCGCATTGACCGCTGGTTCCTTGAGAAACTTGAGAATATCGTCAACACCCGATGCGAACTTGAGCAGTACCTCGGCCAGGGCATTAAAGTCGTCCCTGTCGGTCTGATACGCAAGGCAAAGATGCAGGGCTTTTCGGATTTCCAGATTCAGCGCTGCGTCTATGATTCGGGACGCGAGTCCGACAACCAGGCCATAGTCAGGGCCTGGCGAAAGGGTCTGGGCATAGTCCCTGTGGTCAAGCAGATAGATACCCTCGCTGCGGAATTCCCCGCAAGGACCAACTACCTCTACCTCACCTATAACGGCACTGTCGGCGATATCCGTTACGAGCAGGACGGCAAGTCCGTCGTTGTCCTCGGATCCGGCGCCTACAGAATCGGTTCAAGCGTGGAATTCGACTGGTGCTCGGTATCCTGCCTGAAGACCATTATGAGCCAGGGCTACAGGGGAGTGCTCATCAATTTCAACCCCGAGACCGTCTCCACTGACTATGACGAGTGTGACCGCCTCTACTTTGACGAGCTTACCCTCGAAAGGGTACTGGATATCTGTGAACTTGAGACTCCACACGGAGTTGTGGTCAGTGTCGGCGGCCAGATTCCGAACAACCTGGCGATGAAGCTCGACCGCAACGGCATCCGCATCCTGGGTACCTCTGCCTACGACATCGACCGCGCCGAAGACCGCAACAAGTTCTCTGAAATCGTTGACCAGCTGGGCATCAGCCAGCCGGCCTGGAGCGAGCTTACGAGTATGGATGACATCAAGGGCTTCATCTCGCGCGTGGGCTATCCGGTGCTGGTGCGCCCGTCCTACGTGCTTTCAGGCGCAGCTATGAATGTCTGCCCGGACGAGAGTAAGCTGATGCGCTTCCTCTCGCTTGCCGCCGAAGTGTCGCAGGAGCACCCTGTGGTGGTCAGCAAGTTTATGCAGCGCTGCAAGGAGATTGATTTCGACGCCGTTGCCGACGAGGGAAAGATTCTCGCCTACGCAGTGTCCGAGCACGTGGAGTATGCCGGCGTGCACTCGGGTGACGCCACCCTGCAGTTCCCGCCGCAGAAGCTCTATGTCGAGACGGTAAGGCGTATCAAGAAGGACGCTCGCAAGATTGCCGAGGCCTTGCACATCAGCGGTCCGTTCAACATCCAGTTCCTCGCCCAGGACAACGAGGTTAGCGTCATCGAGTGCAACCTGCGCTCTTCAAGAAGCTTCCCGTTTGTGTCCAAGGTGCTGAAAACCAATCTTATAGACCTTGCTACCAAGGTGATGCTCGGACTCCATCCCCAGCCTCTCCAGAAAGACGTGTTCGACATCGACTACGTCGGAGTCAAGTCTTCACAGTTCTCTTTCGCCCGCCTTCAGGACGCCGACCCTATACTCGGTGTGGATATGAGTTCTACGGGAGAAGTGGGCTGCATCGGCGACCGCTTCGACGAGGCCCTGCTCAAGTCAGTCCTTTCGGTAG
>JAEDLO010000023.1 GCA_016295245.1 Bacteroidales bacterium
AAAAATCATCAATGCCGAGCAGATTGCCGCCGATTACCTCGAGAGGGGCAACCACCTTACGGAGTTCTCCTCAGGGCGCATCAATCCTACCGAGCTCATCGGCCTGATGATAGTGAAGGGCAAGGACTTCGTGGACGGAATCGAGAATGTGTTCCGTACCATCAAGGGCTCCTGCTCGATGCTCCTTCTGACCGAAGATGGCATCATCGCCGCCCGCGACAGCTGGGGCCGCACCCCGCTCGTTCTGGGAAAGAAACAGGGCGCGATGGCGGTGACCTCCGAAAGCGCGGCTTTCCCCAACCTCGGTTATGAGGAGTGTCGCTTCCTGGGGCCGGGCGAAATCGTGCGCATAGGGGCCGATGGTTACAGCATCCTGCGCGAGCCTAACAAGCGTATGCAGGTATGTTCCTTCCTCTGGGTGTACTACGGCTTCCCGAACAGCGTGTACGAAGGACGCAACGTCGAAGATATGCGCTATCGCTGCGGCGAGGCTATGGGGCGCACCGACGACGTGGAAGTTGACTGCGCCTGCGGCATCCCCGACAGCGGCGTGGGTATGGCCGTAGGTTATGCCGCCGGCCACGGCGTGCCTTACCAGAGGGCGATTTCCAAATACACGCCTACCTGGCCGCGCTCGTTTATGCCGGCCAACCAGAATATGCGCGACCTGGTCGCCAAGATGAAGCTCATCCCCAACAAGGCCATACTCAACGGCAAGAGGGTGCTCTTCTGCGACGACTCCATAGTGCGCGGCACACAGCTTCGCGACAACACCGCCGTCCTTTATGATTTGGGCGCAAAGGAGGTGCATATGCGCATTTCCTGCCCGCCTCTGCTCCATCCCTGCCCGTTCGTGAACTTCTCGGCCAGCAAGGACAAGATGGAACTGATTACCAGAAGGGTCATCCGCGACCTCGAAGGCGACCCGGATGCCAATCTGGAGCTCTACGCCAAGACCGACTCTGAGCAGTACAAAAAGATGGTTTCTGAGATTGCTTCAAGGCTAAATCTTTCTTCGCTGAAATTCAGCAAGATAGAGGATCTTATTGAGGCCATCGGTTTGGATAAGTGTCAGGTCTGCACCCACTGTTTCGACGGCACTTCCGCATTCACTCTTGAAGAAACCAACGAATAAGGGCGAGATTTGCCTTTAGCCAAACCAAAGTGTACTTATGACCATACCTTACCAAATCATCAATCTTGGACTGAAGGCTCTTGCTTTGGGCCCGAAACTCTCCTTGTCCCTGGCCTCGGCAAACCCCAAGAGGGCTAGCGCGAGGACTCTGAGGAGGATACTCCGCAGGGCAAGGAACACCGTTTACGGTCGGGAGCACCATTTCAGTGCCATCCTCAAGGCCCGTAATCCGGAGCAGCTTTTCAGACTCTACGAAAAGAGTGTCGAGGCTTCGGGCTTCGAGGCCTTCAGACCATATGTCGAGCGTCACAAGAAGGGAGAGAGCAATGTGCTCATCCCGGGCAAGCCGCTGATGTATGCAACTACCTCGGGTACCACTTCACAGCCGAAGTGGATTCCGATTTCTGACGTCTATATGAAGGGCGTTTACAAAAATATGACCCGAGTATGGATGGACAATTTCTCAAGACTTCGCCCGAAGTGGCTCAGCGGAGGCCTTGTGATTTCCGTTGCGAAAGTAGTAGAGGGTTATGCCGAGGACGGCACCATCTTCGGCTCCGTTTCCGGAGTGACAGCAAGGGAAGTCCCCGGCTTCGTGCGTGACAAGTTTGTTACTCCGTCGGAAGTTTACGACATAAGTGACTATACTGCAAGGTATTACACTATGATGAGGCTTGCGATTGCCCGCAGTGTGACCTTCCTCGTGGCCCCGAATCCTTCTACCATTCTCGAACTCATCCACAATGCTGACGAGTTCTATGACGACTATGTCACAGACATCGAAAACGGCACCCTTTCCGAGAAATTCGAGATATCGGAGGAGATACGTGCCGCCCTGTCGAAATACATCAGGCCTGACCATGAAAGGGCTGAGTTCCTGCGAAAGGTCAAGGCTGAGCATCCTCATCCCACCATCAAGGACTGGTGGCCGGAGTTCCAGTTCCTTTCATCCTGGAAGTGCGGAAACACCGCCATCGCAGCCGCAAAAGTCCAGGAGGCTCTTCCTGAATGCTGCTGTTATCAGGAACTGGGCTTCTTTGCTTCAGAGTGCCGCTTCGGTCTGGTTCTCGATCAGGGACTCGATACGACCCTCTTCCCGCAGTACCATTATTACGAGTTCGTTGAGGAGTGCGATCTGGAAAATCCTAATCCTCGTTTCTGGCGTCTTCACGAGCTTAAGCAGGGCAAGCGTTACCGCATCTATGTAACCACGCTCTCCGGCCTTTACCGTTACAATATGAACGACCTGGTCGAGGTGAACGGCTACCATGGCAAGACTCCGAAGATCCATATGGTCCAGAAGGTTGACGGCATCGTCAGCATTACGGGCGAGAAACTCTATGAGAAGCAGTTCATCGACGCAGTGCGCCAGACTGAGAAGGAAACCGGCATCAAGGTTAACTTCTTCATCGGCTTCGCAGTTCCTGAAGAGTCCCACTACGACTTCTATTACGAATTCGAAGACCTCAAGGTGCGCCGTTCAAAGGCTGCCATGTTCACTCAGATAGTGGATTCTCATCTCAAGGAGATGAACATTGAATACAAGTCCAAGCGTGAATCCAACAGACTAAAGGAGCCTCAGGCCCACATCCTCAGGAAGAATGCCTATGACCTCTTCAAGAAGATAAGCCTCAAGGAAGGAGCCCGCGACGGACAGTTCAAACTTGTTATGCTGCTCCAGGACAAGCGCCGTCAGCGTTGGATGAAGTCCCTGAGCGAAGATTAATCGAGGATTATCGAAGACACTTTTACTCGGCCGGCCACGGATTTTTCGTGATGCCGGCCATTTTCACCATCTGGGCGTGGGCTTCATGAAGCAGTCTGTCCGTTTCGTCCTTGCGCGGTTTTGTAGTGTCAGGGATGATAGGAGTTCCCACATTAAGGGTGATCAGTGGCTCTCCCGTCTTGTCGAAGATCTTGTAGATGCCCGTGCGCTTGCGGTATGAAATCACGCAGGGGATAAGAGGCATTCCGTAGCGGTAGGCCATCGTGAATGCGCCTTTCTTGAAGGAGCGGACAGGAGTGTAGAAGCGCCAGCTGGAAGCTTCCGGGAATACGTGCATCCACTGCTTGCGCTTGTGGAGCTCGTCGAAAGCTGCGTTGAACGGGCGCATTCCGCCGGAAGTCTCAGGTACGGGGATGCCGCCGCAGTAGCGCATGAACCAGGCGTCCTTGCCCTTGAGATGTTCGGCATAAATCGGGAACCAGGTGCGGTGAATTCCCATTGCCCTGAGGACGCAGACCAGATCCCAACGGTAAACGTGGTTACAGACGGTCATAGCGCCGTTCTTGAACAGTTTCCTGAACGGCTTGAGGTTTTCCTTGCCCTTGACCTTTACGCCGTAGCGTAGGTTGTTCAGCGGGACGACAATAATGCGGAGAAGAAATTGATTGATAAAGTTCTGAATCTTGAAGCTGAGGGAATCGTCCAGATAGGGATAATTCTCGTCGAAGACATTGACGTCACGCCCGTCATATCTGACCTTCACAATGCGGTCTGATGAATTGTCTTCCGGGTATTCCACGTCGTAGTCGGGAATAAATACGCCTTCGGCGACTTCCATCTCCCGGTATCTTCTGTTGTCAATTCCTTTTCCCATCGCAGATTTAGATTATTAGTTCCGCAAAAATAGCAAAAAATAAGACATAAGGGCTATATTTGCAATATGAAAAAGATTCTCTCCATATCGCTTCTGATAGCCGCCTGCGTGCTTGCAAATGCACAGAGCGCCGACCCTGGCGTTGTTTTCAGCTGCTCCGACCCTTCGGCTCAGCAGTCTTTCTGCATTGACGTTCCCGTTCCTGACGGGAACTATCTTGTAAGCGTGCGCCTAGGCAGCAAACGCCGCGCCGGCCACACTTTTATCAAGGCCGAATCGCGCCGTCTTTTCGTCAATGGAGTCGAGACCCGCCGCGGTGAGTTCAAGACCGTGTCCTTCGTTGTCAACAAGAGGGACGATGTCATCCGCACCCCGGAAGGGGAGAGAAAGGTAAGCCTGAAGAGCCGCGAAAACGGCAAGCTCGACTGGGATGGCTGCCTTAACCTGGAAATCCTGGGCGATGCGCCTGTAGTCTGCGAAATCAAGGTAGAGCCTGCAAATGCCACCACAGTCTTCCTCTGCGGAGACTCCACCGTGGTGGACCAGGACAATGAGCCTTGGGCAAGCTGGGGACAGATGTTCCCTTGGTTCTTCGACACTCAGGTAGCCGTTGCCAATTACGGCGAGAGCGGCGAGCGTACCGATACCTTTCTTGCCGCAGGCCGACTGGACAAGATTCTGACCCAACTCAAGCCGGGCGATTATGTCTTCGTGGAATTCGGCCACAATGACCAGAAAATCAACTCGCGACCGGGCGGCGGCGCATATTACTACTTCGCCACCAATCTCAAGACCTTCATCGACCTCATCCGGGAGGCGGGTGGCATACCCGTCCTCGTAACTCCTACCCACAGGCGTAACTTTGACGCTGAGGGCAAGATTATTGAGACCCATCTGGATTACCCTGAGGCAATGCACTGGGTGGCAGAGCGAGAGAAAGTCAGCCTTATCGACCTCCACGCGATGTCCGCGATGTTCTACGAGGCCCTCGGCCCTGAGGATTCGAAAAAAGCCTTCGTTCACTATCCGGCCGGCGCATATCCGAGCATAGTGAATGACACACAAGACAATACTCACTTCAATCCTTATGGCGCTTTCGAGCTTGCAAAGTGCGTGGTGGCCGCACTGAAAGTCAGCGGGCTTCCGCTTTCCAAGCACATCGCCAATTTCAGCGGCTTCAATCCTATGGAGCCTGACGATCCGCAGGATTTCCGCTGGATTGATTCACCATACCGCGAGCTTGCGCCCCAGGTCCTCGAAAAGGATGACAAGGCCGGAGAAGTTCCTGCCCGCAAGTAACTTGGGAAATTTTTCGTATCTTTGGAGCTTATGAAAAAAGCAATATTGGTTGTCTTCTTCTCCCTGGTCCTGGCCTTCGGCGCAAAGGCCCAGTTTGTCGATGGGACAAAGGGCCTGCTCTGTATGCCTTCGGCTGAAATGGAGGCGGAAGGGACTTTTATGATCTCCAACAACATTCTTCACAAAGAATACCTCCCGACCCGCGGTTGGGGCTACAATACCTTTGGCTATGCCTTCTCCATCACCTTCTGGTCAAGACTGGAGATAGCCTACAGCCTTACCATCTTTAACGGTAAGCACAGGCCGAATCCGAGCGACAGGGATATGATTATGTTCAACCAGGACCGCCATTTCGCAGCCCGCTTCCAGCTTATGAAGGAAAATGAATTCGGCTGGAAATGGATGCCTTCAATCGTTGCGGGAGTAAGCGATCCGGTGACCGGATCCGGCGGCGGACAATACATAGGCTCTGACGTTACTCAGTCCAATGGTTACTTCAACCGTTACTACATAGCTGCTGCAAAGCATTTCCAAACCCCTTGGGGCGAGGTCGCAGGCCACCTTGCCTACCAGTACTCCCAGCGAGTTGACGGTATGCCTACCGGCCCTTGCGCTGCCGTGACCTGGAATCCTGTATGGCTCAACAGGGAGGATGCCTTTGTCAACAGCTTCAGGGCGACGCTCGAATATGACGCCCGAAAGCTAAATTTCGGCCTCAATGTCAGCATCTTCCGCGATCATTTCGAGTTTATGACTATGCTCTTCGGAATGAAACACCTGATGGTCGGCGCGAGGTACAAGCTTGTTCTAAAGCAGTGAGGCTGCAAAGCCGACGGCGACAGCCAGAATGACATTCAGCGACTTGGCGAGCAGGAAGGTTCTCTTGCTCTCGGCAATCAGCGGCAGCGATGCGTGACCGTCCTGGCTGATGCAGGATGCGAGCAGCACCGGCAGGGGAACTATGCCGCTTGCGTAGAGGGTGACGAAGATCAGGTGCGGCCCGCTCTCCGGGATGATGCCCACCGCGGCGGCAAGCAGTATCATCAGGGCGGTGTTTTCGCTGATCCAGCTTGAGATGTCCACGAATTGGAGCAGCGCTCCTACAATCAGCAGCACTCCGAAAGTCCAGCAGAAGACCGAGGGCAGATGGCGCACGACTATGTGGTGCCAGAAATGCTCTTCGACGAAGTGGTCGCTGCCCCATATAAGCACACCGATGACGATGAGGCTCAGCGCGCCGAACATCCAGTACATCCACTCCTCGCTCAGGAGATTGAAGCCTTCGTGGCCGCCCTCCCCGTGCCCGTGTTCGTGCTCAAGCAGGCCTCCCAGCAGGGCTGCGATGAATACTACGACACCCAGGAACATCAACGCCCGCTTCCAGCTGAGATGACGCCCGGCTGCTTGGCCGTCGTGGTGTCCGTGTTTTTCGCTTACGACATCCTCCTCGTGAATGCTGTATTGCGCCTGACAGAGCTTGCGGGGCGCCCCGGGGTGAATGAACAGGTCAACAAGTATGCCCGTGACTACGGCAAGCGCAAGCAGGACAAGACTTATCCAGACGGCCTGGCGCGGAATCAGCGCAAGCATCATAAAGGCCTCGTCACCGGATGAGGCTATCATCATCGCAACGAGGGCGCCGAAGCTGATTACGCCGTGGGTATAAAGCGAAACGGAGGCGAAACCTCCCATACAGCCGGGGATGACACCCAGCAGGGCGGAAAACAGCACCTGGGTGAAGCGGCTGCGCTTCAAGCCGCCCAGCAGGCTGCCCTGGGAGTCGATGTTGACGCACTCGATGAGCATCATCATCACCACCACGAGGCCTGTCACCAGCACCGAACTCCTCAGAGCATCAAGAAGAATATCCCAAACCATAGCTCTTATCCGATTGATTCCGGGCCGTCAAGCATTGCCTCGCAGGCTGAAAGCACATCCTGGAAGGTCTGTTCGAAATCTCCTGTGTACCAAGGGTCTGCCACCTCGCGCGAAGACCCTGTGTAGGACATCATCAGGTGTACTTTGCCCTGCGGGTCGCCTCCGATTATCCCCTCGAGTCTGCGCAGGTTGCTTCTGTCCATACAGATGAGCCTGTCGAAGCGGGAATAGTCCTCCGGCCTGACGCGCCTTGCAGTCTTGGCGGGGTCAAACCACACGCCGTGCTGACGCAGGCAACGCTGAGCCGGAGGATAGATATGGTTGCCGATTTCCTCGTCGGATACGGCTGCACTTTCAATGTGATAGAGATCTTCCAGGCCGCGGGCCTTGACCAGGGCCTTGCAGATGAATTCCGCCATTGCCGACCGGCAGATATTGCCGTGGCAGATGAAAAGAATGCCTATTTTCCCGTCATTTTTAATCATAGGACGCGAAGATAGGCATTTTCTTCAAATTAAAGCTACTTGATGGCCAGATACTCTACCGGCTGCTGTTTCTGAGAGTCGAGCGGGACCGTGCGGTATTTGACGCGGCGGAAATCAATGGTCTTGAGGTCGATGCATCGGATGTTCTGGTTCCAGGCGGTGCGGTAGTAGAACTTCAATGAGGCGAGGTCCGTGGCGGCTGTGAACTGGGTAGCGCTTGGCAGGCCGGCAGGGGCCTGTCCGACCTTGTGCTGGGCACCGATCGGGATGTCGAAGTTGTTGAGGATGTGGAAAGCCTGCATCACGCTTTCGAAGCCGTTTGCCCACTGCGGCGCGCAGGAGCTGAAAAAGGCGGCCCTGATGAACCTTGATGGCGGGGTGAAGTCGCCCGGCAGGCCGAGCATTGCGCTGCCGCCTCCGAGAGGGGAGAGCTCAAGGCCTTCGGCGAGAGTCTGGTTGGCAGCGGCGCCTGGGGCGAGGTTGACGTAGTTGCGCAGGTTGGTCATATGCCAGTCAAAGCCGGGTGCGTTGGTCAGAACTCCCAAAGGGTTCTCGTAGAATACGGGATCGCCGCCCTTGAACTCCAGAACCACTGTCCTGCCGCCAGGCTCGCTGAGCCTCCAGTGAACCGTGCCCATACGCTTGTCGATGGAGATTACTTGCACATTGGCAAGGCCTTCCTTGACTTCGTCGATGGTGCTGAACTGCGAGAGCACCCAGCTGACAAGCTGCATGTCGCAGAGGCTGCGCGCCTTGAGTTCCTCTTCGAATGCTGGCTGCTCGCCGAAACCAGGGAAAAAGAAAAGGCCGGCGGAGAGCCCCGCTTCGTTCACGCCTTCGACGACGAAAGGCTCATAATCAGTATAGATGCCCACATAGCCGTAAAGGGCGTCGAAGCGCAAGCCGTCCTCGCCCTTAGGGGTCATAGAGACCTGGCTGTGGCCTCTCGGTACAACGGCATAGCCGCAATTGATCGGCGTTGCCGCCCATTCTACTGTGCGCGCGAGCACACGGCTGCCGTCTTTGGCGTTCAGTGCTATGCCTGTGCAGGCATTTGCCTGATGTCCTGCACCCGACAGCAAAAGCGCAAGACCTGCAATCAATGACAAATACTTTTTCATATACGATAAACAGTTGAGTTGTTCGCTGCAAGATACTGCAAAAAGCGTGTAACTCAACTGTTTATACGTCAGAGACCTGACAATTTGTCGCAAGGGGAGAAGCCCCGGACGATTTGGTTCCGGAAGTTTACCGTTTGACCTTGAGTGTCACTCCCGGAGTCTCGAAACCGAGCTTCGCAGGCTCCTCGCGCACGTCATCTTTTTTATAGGTGATGGTCCAGGTCTCCATAGTGATGAGCTCCCAGAGCCTGTCGGCGGTCATAGGGGCGCAGAAACGGATGCGGATGCAAGGCTGCAGGCTGTCGTTGAGGGTGAGATAGGTGCCCAGAACGCCCTCGAAGCGGGAGATGTGGTTGCTCAGGAACGGCAGGCCCCTCTTGACGATAGGCTTCTCGTAGTTAGGGTCGGCAAGCTCGTAGTAGAACTCCTCTTTGCCGTCGGATGTCCTGCCGTATTCAGCCTTGAAGGAGTCGAACATCATCTTCAGATACTCAGGGGTGGCAATCATAGTGCTGCCCTCTTCCATTCTGACATATTTGAAGCCGAGCTTGATGACGTTTACTCCGCCGCCGTGGACAGGCATCTCGAGCGTTTTCTTCTCCACCATCTGCTTGAACCAGTCAGAGTCAACCTCCTCGTCAGGAGCCATATAGACCTTGACTATCATCGGACAGTCGTACATAGACTCGAGGCCATAGATGCGCTTGTCAGTGGCACGCAGCTGCATTCCGAGATAATTGAGATCGAGCTTGTCAAACATCCTTTCGGTGCGGATGGTCACGCACTTGAGCGAGTCATAGGCCGAAGGCTCGAGGCTGTTTACCCTGAACTTTGACGGCACGAATATCTGGGACATTATCTTGTCCTCGTCGGTGACATTGGTGTCGTAGCTGATGACCACCGTGTGGCTGCCGACGTAGGTCTTGACGCCGTGGACTCCGGCAACCTTCTGCATCCTGGCCTTGAAAGCCTTGGAGCTGCTGTAGCACTTGACTGACTTGAGTCCCTCGACCTTGAGGGTCTCTATCTTGCACTCAGGGGTGATATCCCAGCTTTCATCTATGGTAGGCACCTCGAACTTGTTGCTGAAGACAAAGGCGAGGACTACGAAGAGCACCGCGAGCAGGGCAGGGATGTAGCGCGTCAGGCGCGAGTACTTAGACTCCACCTCTGGCACGACGCCGATTGAAAGGGCCTTGTGAGGACAGGCCGCGATGCACTCGCCGCAGAGGGTGCAGTCAACGGACTTGACCTTGCCGCTGTATGAAGGCAGGTCGATGTTGTATGGGCAGTGCTTCTGGCACATGCGGCAGTTGCCTGAGCACTTGCTCCTGTTGGTTATGACACTCATTATCACAGGAGTGCGCCTGCCGCAGAAAATCTCGAGCAGGTAGCCCAGGACGCAGATGGCACCGAGCAGCCAGATCCAGGCCAGATGGACGCCAAGCAGGTTGAGCCCCCACCAGATGCCAACAAGGAAGGCCTGCCATACCCAGAACTTCAGGGAGTTGCTGATCGCTCCCAGAGGGCAGATGTACTTGCACCAGAACCGGTCCACCAGGAAGCCGCCGAGGATCACGAGGGTCAGGGTGGTGATGCTCATCCAGAGGGTGATTTCGCCCTTGAAGCCCGTGGCGACCGCATAATAAGGGTCGAGGTTCTTGCAGAACAACTCACTGGCTGTCATCGTCATATAGAAGATATAGAACAGCAGCAGATACTTCACCAGGCGGAGTATCTTGTCTAGTGCAGAACCGTTGCGAATGCTGATTGATTTGAGACCAATGGTTTCGCGAAGTTTCTTCAGCAGGTCCTCGATGGTGCCGATAGGGCAGAGATAGCCGCAGAAGAGCTTTCCTGCAAGCATAATGGCTGCCGCAAGAGCGATGCCCATCACAATCTGGACACTGGTCATAGAACAAGGAAGGGTGTCGTTGGCAAGGTAGGTTGCGAGGGCCTCAAGGCCCCCGAAAGGACAGTACCTCTCGGGATCGGAGACTTCCATCTTAGGGAAAAGAAGGGTTGCCAGACCGCTGACAAAGAAGATCAGGGCTGCAAGAGTTCCCCATTGGAGGAGGTACTTCTGCCAGTTGGACTTGAATGTGGATTTTTTTGCCATTGTTTATCAGTTTATTTTCATTTCTTTCAGTAGGTAGCCCATATCCGCGTAGTTTTCAAGGGTCCAGAGAACGAAACGGATATCGACATTGATGCATTTGCTGTAGCCGGGGGTCCAATATACATCCGAAGCCAGGGATTCTTTGTTGCCGTCAAAGGCCAGGCCTACGAGGCGTCCGCGGGCATCCAGCACGGGGCTGCCGGAGTTGCCTCCGGTGATGTCGTTGTCGCTTATGAAGTTGACCGGCAGGTCCTTGCCGGCTCTGAGGCTTCTTTCGAGGCAGGCCTTCCAATCAGGAAGGAGGCTGAAATCGTAGGATGCCGGGTCTTCCTTGGCGAGGATTTCGGAGGCATAGGTGAAGACAGGTGTCTTGTGGCCGTTACGCTTGAAACTGCCCACTGTTCCGTAGGTCAGGCGCATCGTAGAGTTGGCGTCAGGGTACTGGATTTCACCCCTTTCCTTGCGTATGCGGTACTTTGCCCTGGTGTATTCCTTGTCAAGCTCGCTCAGTGTGGTTCCGTCAAGCGCGGCGTCCACTTCCTTGTTGAAATTGGTGATGTTCACATCGGTGAAGAACTTGAAGATAGGGTCTTCGGCGCTCATCCATCCGTCCTTCCACAGGAAGGCGCACATCGCGTCATAGTCCTTGCCAAAACGCTTCGAGAGCTCTTTCTGGTACGGGCCGTAAAGCTTTGGGCTGACGCCTTCGAAGTACTGCTCGAGGGCATAGCGGAACAGATCCCTTTCGACCCTGAGGTCAAGCGGGGCGTATTCCTTCTCGAGGTCGAGCGGCCTGCGGTTGTTTTTCAGTCGGGTGGCAATCAGGCCTACGCCTGTGCCGCGCACTATGGTCTCGCGGAAATAGCAGCGCTCGCGTTCGGCATCGCGCACGGCTGAGTATTTTTCGTCCAGCTGATGCAGCAGCCGCTTCTGGCCGCGCATTTTGTGCTTCTCTTCGCGGCGGATGTGGCGGGAGGCCCCGAAGCGTCCGGTATTCTGGACGAAGCCCTCGTCATTTTCCTGGATATTGCTCAGCGAGAAATATTTGTCGGCGTATTTGATGCGGATTTCCGGGTCTTTGTCCATCCATCCCTTGATGATTTTCATCTGCTCGCCGCGGATGCGGTTGCTGATGGGCAGGGTGGTCTCGCGCCTGAAATCAATCTTTGCGGCGCTTGAGTAGCGGGCAGTGCGTCCGGGATAGCCGAGCACCATTGTGAAATCTCCTTCCTTGAGGCCTCTGGTGCTGACAGTCAAGTACTTGCGGGGCCTCATAGGGACATTGGAGCTGTTGTGTGCGGCTGGCTTTCCCTCGGGCGAAGCGTAGATGCGGTACATCGCGAAGTCGCACTTCTGCTGCGGCCACTCCCAGTTGTCGATGTCCCCGCCGAAGGCGGAAATGCTCACGCCCGGAGCGGCCACAAGGCGGATATCGGTATATACCTCATAGAGGGAAAGGTAGTATTTGGAGCCGGACCACATTGAGCTCAGCGAGGCCTCGTAGCCTGTCATCTTGGAGTATTTGCGCTCGATGACCGAAGAGATGCGGCGGCTGCCGTATGGCCTGCCTGCGGCCTTCTCCTCTTCCACCAGCTTTTCGACCTCGTCGGTAACGTCCAATATCCTGTGGAGGAAGTAAGCGCTCTTGCCCGGGATGTAGATTTCCTCATCCCTGCTGTGGGCGAAGAAACCGGTTTCAAGATAGTTGTGCTCAGGGGTGCTGATAGAGTGGACATCGGAGTAGGCGCAGTGGTGGTTGGTTATCAGCAGACCCTCTTCGGAAATCATACTGCCCGTGCAGCCGAAGTCCAGGGACACAATGGCATCCTTGAGGCTTATCTTGTCTTCGTTGTATATTTCTTTTGCGCTGAGCTTCAGTCCCTTGTCCTCCATCTTCAAGACCAGGGCGCGGGAGATTGAGTTGACCATCCACATACCCTCGTCGGCTCGGGAGGCGACAGCGGGTAGCAGAAGGATGAATAGCAGCAGACTTTGTTTCAGATTCATATAATATATATTGATTTGCAAAGTTTAGATTATTATGGCAAAAAAACAATACTTTAAGAAAGTCTAATAAAAATTTTGATTAATTGAGATTTTTTCGAACTTTGCAAAGGTGAAAATGCTCCTATGGGGCAATTTCGTTTATTGTTATTGTTGGTAATCCTATGGTTTCAAGACGGAGCTTGAAAGTATTTGTCCTTGCGCTCGGACTTATGTACGCGATGACTCTCGGTGCCCAGCCGAAAAGCGTTGCCGTAAGCGGTCGTGTCGTGGATTCGCAGAGCGGGGAACCTCTCGAAGGAGTCGTTGTCAATATTGACGAACTCTGGGCTGTTTCCGACTCCGAAGGAGCCTTCACCATCAGCCGTGTCCAGACGGGAACTTACAATTTGAAAGCAAGTCTTCTGGGCTACGTCGATTATAAACTGACTCTCAAGATAGAACGCGACATTGACAAGCTCACTCTCAAGATGAGCGAAAACAGCCTTGCGCTCAAGGAGGTGGTGGTTACCGCCCAGAGGCCGAAAGACGGCACCGGGACCACTCACGACATCGGCCGAGATGCGCTCAACCACCTGCAACTCAGCAGTATGACGGATATGGCGGCCCTCCTTCCGGGCGGGCGCACCAGCAACCCCGACCTGACCTCAGCTTCGAGTTTCTCCGTGCGCTCGGCAGGATCTGCTGCAGGAAATGCCGCATTTTCAACGGCAGTCGAGGTGGATGGCGTGAGGCTCGGTGGCAATGCTGACTTCGGCGCGATGAGCGGCATCGACACGCGCAGTGTCGCTGTGGATAACGTCGAGTCGGTGGAAGTCATTTCTGGCGTTCCGTCGGCGGAGTACGGCGACCTCGGAAGCGGTATGGTGCGCATCCATACGAAGCGTGGCCGTTCGCCTTTGAACCTGACCTTCTCGGTCAATCCCCGCACCTACCAGACCTCGCTCGCGAAGGGTATTGACCTGGGCGGCGACGCCGGCATCCTCAATCTCAGCGCCGAATGGGCTCGTGCCACAAAGAAGCTCACCTCGCCCTACGAGTCGTACACAAGGCGCAGCCTCGGCCTCGTGTGGAGCAATAACTTCGCCTCCAGCCTGCGCGTGGAGCTTGGCGTTACGGGCAACCTCGGCGGAATGGACAGCAAGGATGACCCCGATGCCTTCAGGGGTCAATATGAAAAGGGACGCGACAATGCCCTTCGCGGCAACGCCTCCCTTACCTGGCAGGTCAACAAGCCTTACCTTACCAATCTAAAGGCTGACGCCTATCTCAACTACAACGACAACTATTCGCTCCTGCACAAATACAATTCGGCGGCTTCCCGCCTGCCTGCCGTGCACTCCGAGGTCGAAGGACTTGGCAAGGCAAGCCTCCTGCCGGAAGGGGAGTACTACTCCGACAGGGTGGTGGACTCGCGTGAGCTGGATGCGGGCGCTTCGCTCAAATATAGCATCAACTCCCGCTTCAGCGGTTACAGGAGCGCCTTCAAGGCGGGATTGCAGTGGAAGGCATCCGGCAATGTCGGTGAAGGCGAGTACTACCTCGATCCTCTGCTCGCCGAAGACGGCTACCGCCCGCGCCCTTATTCGCAATACCCGTTCATGCATACGCTTTCCGCCTATGCCGAAGAGGATTTCAGCTTCCCGTTCGGCCTGCGCCTGACTGCAGGCGTGCGCTATGACCGCGTCCTTATCAAGGGCAGCCGCTATGCCAACGTGGGCTCGTTTTCGCCGCGTCTGAACGCCAAGTGGGACATCAACAAGAATATCGCCCTTCGCGGCGGCTGGGGCCTGTCGGAAAAGCTCCCATCGTTCTATATTCTTTTCCCGAAGCAGGAATACCGCGACATCCTCGTCTCCGGCGGCTATGGCCCGTCAGGAGAGCTCGAATACATCTACTACACCAAGAGCTGCCCCATCGCGTACAATCCGGACCTGCGCTGGCAGCAGAGCAGCAACGCTGAATTCGGCATCGACGCCAAGTTCCTGGGCTTGAGCCTCTCGCTTGTGGCATACTACAACCTCACCCTCCATCCTTATAAGTTCGCCAACAGTTACGAAGTCCTGGAGTTTGAGCGTAACGGCGTGACTGACAAAACCTTCGTGGCAACAAAGATACAGGAAAACGGCGCCCCTGTACGCAGGGCGGGCGCGGAGCTGACGCTTGACTTCCCTCAGATTGCTCCATTGCGCACCAACTTCAGGCTTGATGCCTCCTATGGCTGGACCAGGACCGAAGATGACGGCTGGTACTATTACTACAACAATGGCTGGTCACATCCGACACTCTCATCGCGCAGCTACCCTTATGTGGGCGTATATGCCAACGGCGGCAATTCGAACCTTATGATAAAGGGCAAGGAGAGCTCGACCCTGACTGCCAACCTCACTTCCATTACCCATATCCCGGAGGCAAGACTCATTATCACCTGCCGCCTTGAGGCCAGCCTGCTGACCCGCTCGCTCAACATTCCGACCGACGGACAGGATGTTCTATACCCGGTAGCCTATCTGGACGTTGAGGACGGAGGGACGAACCTGCATCCTTTCACCGAGCGTCAGAAAACAGATCCGAGTTTCCAGGACCTGGTGATCAGGCCTTCCAACTCCTATCTTTTCAAACAGGACGGCTATGGAGCGTATATGTCTGCCAACCTGAGTGTTACCAAGGAAATCGGAGACAGGGTGAGCGTTTCGTTCTTCGCCAACAACTTCACCTTCTCCCGTCCTTATGTGCTTTCTATGGCGACCGGAGTCGGAGCCATCTTCACCCCGGCGTTCTATTATGGACTGACTTGCAGAATCAAGATATGAAACGGATAATAAGCTCAATAATCATAAGTCTGACCGCCCTTGCAGGCCTTCAGTCCTGCCTGAGTATAGACGGGACCTCGGATGCGTATGGCGACGATCTGAAGTCGGTTGCTTTCGTGCTTGAGCCTGCAGGGGAAGTCCTTGACCTAGGAGGCGCGATACTGGTTGTAAAGGACATCAACGCCGAGGCTGTCTATGAGGCCGAATGCGGCGCTGACGGCAGCGCCACCCTCAAACTCCCTTGCGGAGTATATATGGCCATGGCCAGCATCAGCGGTCCCGACGCCGAGTACAGCGGCTCGCGCAGTGGCATCATAGTAAGCGGGGACAGCAAGTTCAGCATCCCGCTCAATAAACTTCTGGAGGCTGACATCGTCATCCGTGAAGTCTATTGCGGAGGTTGTATGAAATATCCTCAGGAAGGGACCTATCAGTCTGACTCATACATCATTCTGCACAACAACTCCAAGAAGAGCGTCTTTCTCGACGGTCTGTGCTTCGGCACTCTTGACCCATACAACTCCAACTCTTCTACAGTCTGGGACGTTGAGGCTGATTATGTTCCGATAATCCAGGCCATCTGGCAGTTCCCCGGTGGGGGAAAGGATTTCCCTCTGGGCAGTGGCGAGGATGCAATAATCGCCGTCAGGGGCGCCATAGACCATAGCGCCTACTATCCGATGTCGGTGAACCTCAACCGCCCCGACGTGTTCACCTGTTACAATCCGGTTTATTTCCCGAATTCCATTTACCATCCGGCCCCGGGCCCATTGGTGAAGCTTGAACGCTATATGCAGGTGGTCGTGAAGACCGGACAGGCCAATGCCTACACCCTGTCGATAAACTCGCCGGCCATCGTGATTTTCCGAGCTCCCGAGGGGCAGAGCATCCAGGACTTCCTTGAGCTCGAGGGCAGCATAGTCCAGAAGCCGGGCAGCCAGAGCGACCGCATCGTGCTTCTCCCGCTGGAGTGGGTTGTGGACGGCGTTGAAGTGTTCAACGGCGAGTCTGCCTCCAACAAGAAGAGGCTCAACGCCCGCGTGGACGCATCCTACATCACCCAATCGAAGACATTTGAAGGCCATAGTCTCATCAGACGTGTGGACGAGGAGAAGAGCTCCGTCCGCGGCTATGAGGTGCTTGCCGACACGAATAACAGTTCAAACGATTTTTATGAAAGCGAAAAACAGTCTCTGCGCGATTAGCCGTGCTGCCGCAGTGGCGATTCTTTTCGCACTCGGCCTTCCTGTCGCCGCCCAGAAGTATGAGCGGTTGCAGAAGCATAATCTCTGGAATCAGGGAAGCAACGTTGCCGCGCTGCGCCTTGACAGCCTCAGCTTCTCCGAGGCGGCCCTTTCCGCAGAGGTGGAAGGTGGCGGACTGAGAAGCTTCAGCGCCGCTCCGCTTCAAGCTGGAGGATCCCTGATTGCCCGTTCAACAAGCAGGCTTGACGCCTTTACGCTTCGTGGCAGCTTCGGCTTCCGCGACACCGAGAGCTGGAACCAATGCGGCTCGATGTCCGCAGCCCCCGGTTTCTTCCCGATTGACGCGATGGAATTCACCGAAGGGCGCAAGTCCACCCAGAACTACATCGTTCAGGGAGCCATCAGCGTGCCGCTTTCGGAGCGCTGGTACATCGGCGCCGGTCTTGACTTCTCCGCCATCAATGCCTCCAAGCGCAAGGACCTTCGCTACACGACATACAGGCTTGACCTTGAGTTCTCGCCGTCGCTGCTTTATCGCGGCGAGGGCTTCGCCATCGGAGCGTCCCTGGGCTATGCCCGCAATTCCGAAACCGTCAACGCGGAGCAGATCGGCACCGCGCAGACTGCCCCAATGGCCTTCCTGAACGAGGGTATTCATTTCGGAAATTATCAGGTATGGACGGGCAGCGCCACCCACCTCAGTGAGGCGGGAGTCAGCGGCCTGCCACAGATGCGCAATGCCTACAAGGCTGCGCTCCAGTTTGGCACTGAAGACTTCTTTGCCGAACTCTGCGGCGGATGGTCTGAGGGCCGCTCAGGGGAGAGGCAGTCCATATGGTACCGCTTCAAGGGGCCTGAAGCCGGCTTGAATCTTGCTTACCGTCACGGCTCCCATACCTTCAGGGCATCCGGCAAGTGGAGCAGCCTGATCAACCGGGAGAGCGTCCTTGACAAGGTGACCGAGGGCGGAATCAGCCTGGTGAAGGAGTATGGCAGCAACAAGATTCTGGAGTACAGCATCCTTGAGTCTTCTCTCTGTTACGAATATGTGGGGCGCGTGCTTGAGGCCGGCGCTCTCTTAAGGCTGAGCGACCGTCGCGACCTTGCAACCCCGCGTTATCCCTACGCCTACGGACGTGAGTCGCTCGGTTTCGGCGCAGGGCTTTACGTCCTGGCAAAGTTGGGAAGCTTCGAGCTGGGTGCAACGCTTGACGGCGGAGCGGCATCAATAACAGAGACGGCCTTCCGCAGCGTTCAGGTCAATGTTTCCGAGCCGTTCAGGATGGATGACCTCCACGAATATGAAAACTGGTACGAAAGTGTCCCGAGGCTGGGACTGGGTCTGAATGCAGCGTACTATTTTTTCAAGAAGATGTATCTTCGCCTTGATTTTGGTGGAGTGAAGGCCCTCAGCGACAGAGTAGACACGTTGAGAGGGAAAGCTACTGTTGAAATTGGTTTAACTTTTTAATTTATAATCAGTTATGAAAAAATCACTTTTATTCTTATCAGTGCTCGCGCTTACGTGCGCCTGCACAAAAACCCCTGCTCCGGAGGGAAGCGTGACCGCTGCGGATGAGGCAAGCGTTGCTTTCTATGGCGGCGAATTCTACTACAATCTCGAGTCAAACTGCGACTGGACTGTCACCAACGCCACCGTTGACGTAGTGCCTATGTCGGGTGTGAGCGGAAGCAGCCGTCTGACTGTTACCGTCCCTTCCAACAAGAGCGACGAGGAAGTGACAGAAAGCTTCACCGTAGTATTCAAAAACGCTGACGGCCTGACCTCTGAGATGACTGTCAACATCAAGGTTCCTGCACCGTCTCTGGAGTACGGCGGCGCTACCTATGGCGTCAAATATTTCGAGAAGGACGGAAAGGGTCTTTACTGGATGACCGAGAACCTCCATTACGTTCCTTCAGGTGTGACCGTTTCAGACAATCCTGCTGAGGGCTCGATGTTCTACCCATACAAGTCTTACATACCTGAGGGACAGACTAAGGTAAGCGTAGCCGCACTCAAGGATGATGACAGCATCAATACGCTGGGCTATCTCTATACTCCTGCACTTGCTCTTGGCCAGAAGGAGATTACTCCTGACAATGTACGCTCGTTCGAGGGGACCCAGGGTATCTGCCCTGAGGGCTGGTATATCCCTACCAGAGAGGATTTCTTCGCCCTCTGCGGCTCTGCCGTCAAGATCAATGATGAGTCTGCCGCTCCTGAGGAGGATCCGAAGTCTCTGCTTTGGGACGAGGCTGCCGGTTATGCAAGTGTAAAGAATTCTTACGCAGTGGGCTTCAACTACACTCCTGCCGGCTATGTCAATGCAGGCAAGTACCTTGGAAATCTGATTAACGAGAAGAACTCCAACGTCAAGGATCTCTATGGCCTGAACAGCCTGAGTTATCTGCTCTGCTCAACCGGACACGTGACAGCCAAGGGCGTTGCCCAGCTTACCGGAATGATGTCAACCTTCACCCTCGCCAAGTATCCTGAGGGAAGACTGAACGTTTCCCTTGTCAACGTGAAAACCGGTGTATCCGTAAGGTGCGTAAGGAAATAGTTCCATAATTGCTATGAATTTAGCCCCGATGTCACAGACATCGGGGCTTTTTTGTGGGAATCTGAAGGAAACAAATTATGGCTGTTGATACTTAACGGCCCAACAAGCACCAATACGCCTCAAATAGACAAAATATATACCTGGTTCCGGTAAAGTAAAACTGATTTTTGTTGTTCCGTTGATACTGGTTTCCACTTGTGCATCAATCTCGGATTCGAATAGAGTGGTGTAAGTATAACTATAAAGGTCTATAGTTTCTTCAGGCTCTCTATTTTCTTCTTGTTCTTTTTTGACTGTTTACCACCATTCTGAGCTTCGTCATTGTTTTTACTTGCAAGCAAGGATACAGGTATATTATTAAGAATCAAAGCTTTGGCTATATATACATCAGAAACATTA
>JAEDLO010000024.1 GCA_016295245.1 Bacteroidales bacterium
CTGACGGTCTGGTCGAAGGTGTCAGTGTCCTGGCAGCGGTTCATAAGGATGGTTTCGGCGCCGAACATCTCAGGCACCTCGGTGAGCACGGTTGTGCCTCCCTGGGCCACGAGCCAGTCGGAGAGCATACCGAGCAGCGGATTGGCGGTGATGCCGCTCAAGCCGTCAGAGCCGCCGCACTTCAAGCCGATGCGAAGCTCGCTTGCAGGGACATCCTCCCTCTGGTCCTTCGAACAGACGTCGAAGATTTCGCGCAGCAGGCCGAGGCCGTACTCGATCTCGTCGCCGTCAACCTTCTGGCTGGTCATCGTCTTCACCCTCGCAGGGTCCGCGTCGGCGATTAGCTCCTTGAAGGCGTCAAGCTGGTTGTTTTCGCAGCCGAGGCTGACTACCAGCACGCCGCCGGCATTCGGATGCTTCACCATATCGGCAAGCACGGTGCGGGTGTTCTCGTGGTCGTCGCCAAGCTGCGAGCAGCCATAGTTGTGCGGGAAGGCAACGACAGCGTCCACGCTTCCCTCCTTGCCGGCAATCTCCGCCCTGAACCTCTCGGCGAGGGTGTTGCAGATGCCGTTCACGCAGCCTACGGTCGGAATGATCCAGATCTGGTTGCGCACGCCGACTTCGCCGTTGCTGCGGCGGAAGCCCTTGAAGCTGCGCTTCTCAAGAGAGGGCGCAATCTCCTCTAGCTTTGGCTCATAGGTATAATCGAGAAGACCGGAGAGATTGGTCTTGATGCAGCTGTGGTCGATCAGGCAGCCCGGCTCGACATCCTTGGTGACGTGGCCGATAGGGAAACCGTATTTGATGACGTTGTCCCCGTTGCGTAAAGCCTTTAGTGTTATCTTATGGCCTGCAGGGATATCTTGCTGAAGGCTAACCCCATAGACCTGCGTCCCCTTCTGGAGATCGTGAAGCGCTACGGCGACATTGTCCGCCGGATTGATTTTTATGTAGTCCATTTTTTGAGTAGGTATTTTTTTACTTTACACAAAAATAACAATATTCTTCGAAAACCGATAAAAATTGCTACTTTTGTATTTAATAACCATTCGACCAAATCTAACAACTTATAATTTAAAAATGGAAAGATTAAACCGCACTTCGGCCCCTCAGGCCAAGACCTACACCGAGAAAGTGATTCAGTTCGGTGAGGGCAATTTTCTCCGCGCATTTGTTGACTGGATTATCTGGAAAACAAATCAGAAGACCGACTTCAACGCTTCTGTCGTACTCGTCCAGCCTATCGAGAAGGGTATGGTTGACAATCTCAACGAGCAGGACGGCCTTTACCACCTCAATCTTCAGGGTATTGACGAGGGCAAGCCTGTTGACAGCCTCGAGATGATCGATGTCATCAGCCGCGGACTCAACCCATACAGGGAATTTGACAGCTATCTCGCTCTTGCTGAGCAGCCTCAGATGCGCTTCATCATCTCAAACACCACTGAGGCCGGCATCGCCTTCGACCCTAACTGCAAATTCACCGACAAGCCTGCTTCTTCATACCCGGGCAAGCTCACCCAGCTCCTCTACCACAGGTTCGAGTACTTCAAGGGTGACAAGTCAAAGGGCTTCATCATTATGCCTTGCGAGCTTATCTTCGAAAACGGCAAGCACCTCAAGGAGTGCATCAGGCAGTACATCAAGCTCTGGAACCTCGGCGAGGAGTTCTCAGAGTGGTTCGAGACAGCCTGCGGCGTTTACAGCACCCTCGTTGACCGCATCGTTCCGGGTTATCCGCGCGACAACGCAGCCCAGATCTGCGAGAAGATCGGCTACGATGACCGTATGCTTGTAAAGGCTGAGATTTTCCACCTCTGGGTGATCGAGGCCCCTGAATCAGTGGCCGCAGAGTTCCCTGCCGACAAGGCCGGTCTCCACGTCCTCTTCGTGCCTTCCGAGGCTCCTTACCACGAGCGCAAGGTTTGTCTGCTCAACGGCCCTCACACCGTCCTCTCCCCTGTCGGCTACCTCAGCGGCCTTAACACCGTCAAGGAATGCTGCGAGGACGAGCTCGTAGGCAAGTTCGTGACCAAGGTGATGTTCGACGAGCTTATGCAAACCCTGAACCTCCCTATGGAGGAGCTCCAGGCCTTCGCTTCAGCCGTTATGGACCGCTTCAAGAACCCATACGTAAAGCACTTCGTAACCAGCATCATGCTCAACTCATTCCCTAAGTTCAAGACCCGCGACCTGCCTGGCATCAAGACCTACCTTGAAAGAAAGGGCGAGCTTCCTAAGGGCCTCGTTCTCGGTCTGAGCGCAATCATCACCTATTACAAGGGCGGCAAGAGAGGCGAAGACGACATCGTTGTCAACGATGATCCTGCAATCATGAACCTCCTTTCAGAGCTCTGGAAGTCAGATGACTGCCGCAAGGTTGCCGAAGGCGTACTTGCAGCATCCGACCTGATCTGGGGTGAGGATCTCAATGCTATCCCTGGCCTTACCGATATGGTTACCGCAGACCTCGAAGCCATCAAGGCCAACGGAATGCGTGCTGCTGTAGAGGCTATCCTCTAGACCGCAGCTTTCACTCAGCAATATCGGGAGGATGACTAATAAGTCCTAGACTTAGAGGTCATCCTCTTTTTTTGTGACTTGATTGTGTGGGGTTTAGACAATATCTTTGTATATTGCAGGTTCAAACACATAAGCACTATGAAATCGAGATTAATCACCATTCCGGCAGCCCTTTTCCTCGTTTCTGCCGGACTTTGGGCACAGGGGCCAAGGCCGGCTCCGGCCCCGGTCGAACCGAACACAATCGCCCCGGTCACCAACATCAACAAGGCAGGCTATCCGCGCATTCACGAAGACCTGAGTGTGAGCTTCCGCATCGTCGCCCCTGCTGCCGCCAAGGTACAGATTGACCTTTGCGGCGTCAAATACGATATGCAGCGCTCGCAGGACGGCGTCTGGACCTGCGTGACAGCGCCCCAGGTTCCCGGCTTTCACTATTATTCCATCATTGTTGACGGAGTTTCATCTGCCGACCCGGCAAGCGACAGCTTCTACGGCTGTGGCAGGATGTCGAGCGCCATCGAAATCCCCGAGGATGGCACCCAGGACTTTGAAATCCAAGACGTTCCTCACGGCCAGATCCGTGCTCTGAACTACTATTCGGAGGTTGAAGGCGGCTATCGCCCTATCCTTGTCTATACCCCTGCAGGCTACGATGAAGGCAAGGACTCATACCCGGTAGTCTATATCCACCACGGTGGTGGCGAAGACCACACTGGCTGGATGGACCAGGGCCGCGTGGCCAACATTATGGACAACCTCATAGCCAGGGGCGAGGCTGTGCCTATGATAGTTGTCAGCCCCAACAGCAACGTCCGCAGCGTGAACGGCGGAATGGCCGGAGGAGGCTATAGCTGGAACGGTATGCAAACTTATCGCAAAGAGTTGATTGACAACATTATACCTTTCATCGAGAAGAACTTCCGCACCCTCCCGGGCGCGAAGAACCGCGCAATGTGCGGCTTGTCAATGGGTGGAGGACAGTCATTCTACATCGGCCTCCGCTCCCCTGAGACCTTCAGCAACGTAGGCGTATTCTCGACAGGTATGTTCGGAGGCATCGCCGGCGCCGCCAGACTCGACCTCGAAAACGAAGTGCCGGGCATCTACTCCGACACCGCCGGCTTCAACGGCCGCCTGGACACCTTCTACATCAGCTGCGGCGAGCAGGATCCGCGCATCACCCACACACGCGCCATCGCCACCGAAATGAAATCCAAGGGTGTGAATCTTTACTTCAATGCCTTCCCAGGTGACCACGAGTGGCAGGTATGGAGAAAGTCCTTCCACGAATTTGCCAGACTCATATTCAAATAATTATGAAAACAGCCATCTTAATCCCGGCCCTCTTGCTGATCTGCTCTGCGGCAGCGGCCCAGGGCCCGCGCGGCGGTATGAACCGGGTTCCGGTCAGCTCGCCCGTCGTCAACCCGGACAAGACCGTAACCTTCAACTACCGTAACGACAATGCAAAAGAGGTCAAACTCAGCTCCCAGCTCGCTCCGACAGTTGACATGAAACGTGACGAAAACGGCATCTGGACCGTCACGGTCGGCCCTGTACGCCCCGACCTCTACCCTTATTGCTTCGTAGTGGACGGAATCAACGTCCAGGACCCGCTCAACCCGGACTGGTTCCCTAACGAGAAGTTCAAAAACAGCCTCGTGGACGTGCGCAATGACAATCAGGACGAGGGTCCTTACGCCCTCAGAGATGTCCCTCACGGCGCCGTGGACTATATCAACTACCCTTCCGCAACTCTCGGACTGTACGGCAGAGCCCTGGTTTACACCCCGCCTACCTACTACAAGGATAAGGACCGCCGCTATCCGGTCTTCTACCTCATCAGCGGAACCACCGACACGGAGGAAGTCTATTTCAAAGTCGGCAGAATGAACGTCATCCTTGACAATCTCATCGCCGAGGGCAAGGCCGAAGAGATGATTATCGTCCTGCCTTACGGCAATCCCGCTCTGTACTACAGCCCAGAGCAGAGAAGCGCCTACAAGCCTGACAGCTTTAACAAAGACTTCCTGAATGACCTGATGCCTTATGTAGAGAACAACTACAGGACGCAGAACGCCCCTGAAAGCAGGGCAATCGGCGGCTTTTCACGTGGCGGCAACCAGGCTCTCGCCCTTGGTCTCAGCAATACAGACCGCTTCGCTTACCTCTGTTCTTACAGTTCATTCACAAGTATGACTCTTCCGGGAGTGTATGACAACGCAAATGAGCTCAACTCCAAAATCAAGCTCTTCTGGCTGGGTGTCGGCACCGACGACTTCCTCTACGGAAACGCCAAGGAATATATGGACTTCCTCGACTCAAAGGGCATACGCAACACCAAGGTATTCACCGACGACAAGGGTGGCCATACCTGGATGAACGCACGCTATTTCCTCTGCGAAAGCCTTCCACTCCTGTTCAAGAAATAAACAATGAAACTGATGAAAGCAAAATACATTGCAGCAGCAATACTTCTATTTGCTGCAGGCCAGGCCCCTGCCCAGAACAAGGAGCAGAGACTCACACCTGAAGTGATGGCAAGACTCTTCCCTGCGGGAGTAGTGTCGCCTCAATACAACCCGGACGGCAGCGTCACCTTCCGCGCCCAGGCTCCCGAGGCCTCAGTCGTGGAACTGGAGTGCCAGATGTTCAGCGGCCGCAAGCCTATGACCAAAAACGACAAGGGCGTTTGGGAAATCACCGTAAAGCCTGAAGTTCCTGACATCTACCCTTACTCCTTCATCATCGACGGCACCCAGACCCAGGATCCCAACAATCCGGATATCTTCCCTAACGAGAACTTCAAGGGCTCCATAGCTGACGTCAGGGGCAAGGAACCAGGCATCCAGGACCTCAGGGATGTGCCGCACGGCAAGATAAGCTACCGCTACTATCACTCCCGGAACTGCGGAGGTTTCGAGCGGCCGCTGGTCATCTACACCCCTGCCGGCTATGATCCTGCCGGAGACGAGACCCTGCCGGTGCTCTACCTCATCCACGGAATGACCGACACCCACGAGACCTGGTTCAAGGTCGGCAAGGTAAACAACATCCTTGACAACCTGATTGCCGAAGGCCAGGCCGAGAGGATGATCATCGTGATGCCTTACGCCAACCCATATCCGGAAATGATACGCCGCAAAATGGCAGACAGCTATGATGCCATCGGCACTGACATTGTCACCCGGGAAATCGTCAACGAGGTCATCCCGTACATAGAGAGCAACTACAATGTTTACAGCACTGCCGACAAGAGGGCCATCGCCGGCTTCTCGCTCGGAGGACGCCAGACCCTCGCCTGCGGCCTGGGCAACCCTTATATGTTCAGCTACGTATGCGCTATGGCACCTGCAATCTTCGGCGAAGAATACAGGACCAACTTCGAGGACGGCACCTATGCTCCAATAGATCTGCTCAAGAATACTCTCAAGCTCTTCTGGCTGGGAACGGGCTCCGAGGACTTCCTCATAGCCCAGTCACGCGGCCTTGACGCCTATCTGACCGAACAGGGACTTGACCACGTCTTCTACAATCCGGGCGGCGGTCACACCTGGATGAACTGCCGCGACTACATAGAACTCGTGGCAAAGGCTATCTTCAAGGATTAAACTTCCCTATTCGGCAATCAGCCGGGCAATAGTTTTTCGTGCGGTCTTTCCTTCTTTTGAGGGGAAGGCCGCATATACGTGATTGCAGCCGTGTCCAAGATACAGCATAGACGGTACGTCCGCATCCTTGAGGAGCGAATAGAACTTCAGCGCGTCAGGCAGGAGGATTTCGCGGGTGCCGGCAAAAAGATGGGTTTGAGGCAGACCTCGCATTTCCCCAAAGATGGGGCTCAGCTGCGGGTCCCGAAGCTTGCTGTCCGCCTCCGGAGGGCTGCTGTATGCGCTATAGTCCTCCCCTGCCCAGGCGCGGGCATATACAAGCAGCCCCGACCTGGACAGCATCGGGTCGCTTGACTCAAATTGCCCAATGCCCGGGGTGCTCATAGTCAGGTCAACCCAGGGTGAGAGCAGCACCAGCTTTCCCGGCAGCGGCGCGCCTTTCTCAACGAGGGTCTGGCAGTATGCCACCGCAAGGCCACCGCCGGCGGAATCGCCCAGAAAGATGATGTTTTCCGGCTCGTAGAGCGTCAGCAGCAGAGAGTAAAGCTCATCAAGTAGCTCGTAGGTCCTGGCAAAAGTGTGTGCCGGAGCAAGCGGATAGCGCGGAACATAGACCTCCACCCCGCTGCGCTTTGCGATGTCCGTGACCATTTTCCACTGGTAGCTGATAATTTCGTGGACATAGGCGCCCCCGTGCAGGTAGAGGACCACCTTTTCGGGAGAGCTGACCCTGCGCGGATGCAAGCGGTAGAGCGGGTATGAATTTCGCCCCACCCTGATTTGCGCGGTCTCCAGGCGGCAGCCGTGTCCCGGGCGTGCGGGAGCCTTGAACCTGAGAGAATCGGCACCGAGGGCGGCATACACCTTCGCCGAATCGCTCAAGTTATGCTTGCTGCCCGAAAGGCGTATGGCCTGCTCCGCAAAGGAAGCCATCAGCGAGCGCTGGACGGCGCAGCCCGACAACAGCAGGCAGCCGATTGCGGCAAGAATCAAGCGCCTTGCCATCAGGCTACGTATTTGAATTCCATATAGGTGGCGCCGATTTGCGAGCCGAAGTCGCCGCCGATGTAGCCTATCAGGTCGCCCTGCTTGACATAACCCCTTTGCTGGAGGGTTTCGATGGCCTTCTGGACAAATTCCTCCTTGGTGGCGGTTCGGGTTATCATTATCGGCTCAACACCCCTGACGAGGGCAAGCTCGCGCATCGTATGGGCGCTGTAGCACAGAGCGTACATCGGCACCTCCGGGCGGAAGGTCGAAAGATAGCGGCCTACCCTGCCGGTATAGGTGTCAAACACTATGGCCTTGACCGGCAGCTCTTTGGTTGCTGCCACCAGCGAGCGCGCAAGCACGGCGGCGACAGGCTTGATGACCTTGCGCAGGTTCAGCTCCAGATCCGGCTCGAGAGCTGACTCATTCTCCTGTGCGATGCGCGTCATAGTCTGCACCGCCTCGAGCGGATGCTTGCCGTTTGCGGATTCGCCGCTGAGCATAATGGCGTCGGCGCCCTGGAAGATCGCGTTAGCCACGTCGGTGACCTCCGCGCGGGTTGGACGCGGATTCTCTATCATACTCTGAAGCATCTGGGTTGCCACGATGACCGGCTTCTTGCGCTCGCGGCAGGCGTGAACTATCCTCTTCTGTACCAAAGGAATACGCTCCGACGGAATTTCAACTCCGAGGTCACCGCGCGCAACCATCACTCCGTAGCAGTAGGACAGAATGTCGTCGAGATTGTCCACTCCCTGCTGATTTTCAATCTTGGAGATGAGCTTGATGGGGCTCTTGGACTCATCGAGTATCCTCTGGATTTCGAGCAGGTCGGCGGAGCTGCGTACGAATGAATGCGCGATAAAATCGATGTCGGCATCCACAGCCCAGCGCACGAATTTCCTGTCCTTGTCGGTGAGGGCAGGCAGGTTGATATGGACATTGGGAATGTTTACGCTCTTGTGGGAGCTGACCACTCCGTCATTCATCACCTTGCATACCAGGGCAGCATCCTCCTTTGCGATTACGTCGAGTTCAAGGCTGCCGTCATCGATGAGGATGCGGGCCCCGACAGGCACTTCCCTCGAAAGCGTAGGGTAAGTCGTGTGGAGGCATTCAGGAGTACACTCCTTTGCAGGATCATCGGCTATTCTTACCGTCGAGCCCTCTAGAAGTGAAAATTTGGACTTCACATCCGTGAGCCTGAGCTCCGGACCCTTGGTGTCGATCAGGATTGCTATCTTGTGTGAGACTGTCCTTACATTATTGACCACCCTCTGAGCGCCTTCGAGCGTTGCGTGGGCGGAATTGATGCGGACCACGTTCATTCCATTGAGATACAGGCTTTTTATAAAGTCCACATCGCAGCGCAAATCAGATATTGTGCAGATAATTTTTGTTTTTTTACTACTAACCATCGTGATTTTATAAAATTCTTACGCAAAATTATCGAATATTTCTTAAATTTGACAAGTTATTGACCACAATAGTTAATGCAACGACACCAAATTAGTTTTATTTGTCTGATTGCTAGTCTTTTAGCACTTTGTCTCCTAACCTCCTGCAAAAACAAGGTAGAGGACAAAAATGTATTGGCTATATGGGACTTGACTTATGACGATCCTGCCTGTGATCGCTGGGAAAGAGACATCAAACAAGCTTTCCAGATGAGAGGAATGCCGGTTGACCTCCAGAACATTTACTGCTATCAGCACGATGAAGGCTTGAGCGTGAGCACTGAAAAAATCGGCAGTCTTCTCAGAGAGATGGCTGACAGCGGTTACGCCCCCGACCTGATTCTAGTCCGTGGTGACATTGCCTTCGACATGTTGTGCCAAAGCGGGGCAACGAAACTTGCAGACTACCCTTTGATTGCCTTCGGGCTTTCACATACCCCTTCAGACTCGCTTTCCCTGCCGTTCAGGAAACATAACAGCGTGTTCATCATTGATCATATCAACATTGAGAAGAATTTCGAGCTGATGAACGAGATTTTTCCGAAGCAGAGCCGCTTTGTGACCGTTCTCGACCCGGAAAAGAATCCTACGGACCTTCTGCTCAAGAATGTTGTGATGCGCCAGATGGACAGGCTCAATCCGGACATCTACCTTAACAACATAGACTGCCATCTCACAAAATCAGAGTTCACCGAGGCCTGTGATTCAGGACTCATAGGCCTGTTCTCCCTGTCTGCCTGGAGCTCCAGCGACAATTCAGATAAAGGTTACGACCCGACCAAAGACCTATTCTACAAATTGTCCGCCAACAGGGCGATTTTCTTCAAACAGGACCATATCACCAAGTTCCTTGCGGAGAACCCCGAGACAGACCTGTTCTTCTCTACCAAGGCAGAGTACATTGACAGCTACGACAACTGTGTCGGAGGTTATATGTGCACTACAGAGCTTGCAGCAATGGACGTTGCCGCCAGGGCTGACGAGATCTTCAGCGGAGCTTATGCTGATGAACCCGCAACCTTCGCCCACAGCCAGAATTTCTTCGTCAACTGGCAGGCAATCAAGACAATACGCAAGGCATCCTCACTGCCGGAGAACTACCTTATCAGGGATATCGGCTTCGACGAGCGCTATCCTGTGCTTTGGATATTCCTTACTATTTCACTTACTCTGCTCGGACTTGGCATTACGGCCTATTTCATCTCCAAAATCCTGAAAACTTTCCGTACCAATCGCGAAGTCCGCAAGGCCGAGATTGAAAGCGCCAACAAGTTCATCGGCATCAAGCAGGGTCTTGACTTTCTTCTCGAACACACCAACGCCTATACCTGGCGTTTCACCCCTGACAACTACGTCATCTTTGAAAACCCTGTAAGAAAGGTTTCTCTCAATGACCGTCTGCAGGAAATCGACCCGTTCTACAGACAGAAACTCAGCGATGTCTATATGGCTTCCGAGCCGGGACTCTATGAGGCCCAGTATTTCGGAGCAGTGGTCCCTGATGGAGATAAGCACTGGTTCGAAATGCGTCTGTTTGTGTCGCGGCTTCCGAACGGTGAAATAGAAAAGAATGGTTTCACTATCTCCATCGACAAAATCAAGGAAATGGAGGCAGGAGTGGTTGAGAGCCAGCGACTTCTGGCCAACGCCCAGGAAAAGAACCGCTTCATCTCGGCTATGAGCCACGAGATGAGAACCCCTCTGAACTCCATCGTGGGCTTTGCCCAGCTCATCACGACTCCTGGCTTCGTAATCCAAGAGGACGAGCGGGAGATTATGCAGGAAGCGGTTGAGCAGAGCGGAGCGGAGCTTATGAAAATCATCGAGGATATGCTCACCCTGACCCACATCGATAACAGCACCTTGAGGATGAAGGTCAAACCATATCTTGTAGATGATCTCATCAACCACGTTCTAAGAAAGATGCGCGAAGAATTCAATGCCCACAACACCAGGCTGGTGGTCAACGAGGGTATGGAAACTTCGATGATAAACGTGGACAAGAACATCTTCACCATCATTCTCGAAAACATCATCGGCAATGCTCTCAAGTTCTCCGACAAGGGAAGCGAACTGACCATCGGATGGAGCGACAAGGCCAGCACGATAAACATCTTCGTCCGTGACAGGGGCATAGGTATGGACAAACAGCAGCAGATGCTTGCCTTCCACCGTTTCTATCAGGCGGATCCGTTCTCTCAGGGCACCGGCCTCGGCCTGTCTGTAGCAAAGGAATATGCCGAAAGGATGGGTGGAAAGATTGAATGTGAAAGCGAACTTGGCAAGGGTTCGACCTTTACCGTTATTTTTGAAAGATATGAAGCAGAAGATATTCAATAAAACCAGTTTTCTGATTTCGATTATTGCCGGGCTCGGACTCATCTGCGCCGGACTCTTCGGAATCATCTCCTGCGACGAATCATCACGCAAGGACATTCTGCTTCTTTCTCCGCGCAATCCCGACCTGAGGGTTAACAACTCCCTCTACGATGCATTGACAGACTACTTTGACGACCTTCGCTACAACCTGGTACAGGTAACCGTTCCCGGAGACGACAACAATGAGGAAATCGCCAATAATGTCAAATTTGTAGACCACTGCCTGGACTCCCTTTCAGCCCTGGAGTTTGTTCCGGAGATTATCCTTTCTTACGGAGACAAGGTAACCAATGCCATTGCCAGTTCCTCCAAGGACGAGTACAACACTCTTCCGGTCATCTTCTTCGGCCTGCTCAGTTCCGACAGACAGGGACTCATCAGCAGGCACGACAACTTCACCGGCTACAAGATGGAACTTGGCATCAAGCAGAACATCGACCTCATCCGCGACCTCGGGCTTCCTACCTGGACCGTCACCGTGGTGGATGACGGCTACCGGGACTTTATTATCAGGAACCAGATATTAGGCCAGCTTGCCGACACTTCCAAATATCACTCCAACATCTACTTCCAGCAGGATTCAGTCTTCGTACCGGCCAGCGAGAGGGACCCTTCAGTGTCCGTACTCCTTCCTGTCAGCGTCAAGAATCCTCACCACAACAAGAAGGGGCCTTGGGGCCGGGAGTTTGACCTTGAGCAGCTTTTCGACTGCCGGAACAATTTCCTCACTTTCCTCAGCCTGAAGGAAGACAAATATATGGACATTCCGCTCAAGCGGTCCATCGGCAAGTATTTTACCGCAATCCCCGAGCACTTCAACATCAACCAGACGACTCCTCTGAATGCCTGTGCCGGTGGCTACTTCACTCCATATACAGTGATGGCGGAAGAAGTGTTCTCAACAGCCCAGCAGATACTCAAGCAGAACCTCAGCCCTCAAGACATTCCGATCAGCAACCACAAGAGAGGCTATTATCTTGACTGGAACATAGTCGGCTACCCGGGACTCTACGCAACCGACTTCCCGAAATACGTCCATTTTGTCAATATGCCGAAGAAGGTCAGCTCGAAGGCAGTTTACACCTTGAGCACCCTGGCCAAACCGTTGGCCCTCGGTCTGTTCTGGCTTGCACTCATAATCACGCTCGTGATCGTCACAATCAGGAACAAGCAGCACTCAAAGGCCATACTCAAGCTCGGCCACGAGGCTTCCAGGGACATCGAGCGCATCTCAGAAGTGCTTTCCGTAACCAACGGTCACTTTTTCACAGCCAATTCCTCCGGACAGATAATCTTCTCTGACGAGTTCTACAAATCCCTCGGTATCAAACGCAGGCCTGTGTCTTATGAGTTGTATCTGAGGGGAATGGACAATATCCAGAAGGCGACTCTTGTTGACTGGCTGAACGACGATGACAAAGGCCACAGTTTCAAGAGTATGAACGTCACCATCACAGAGCCTGTGACCGGCCATTCACACTATGTCAATCTCTCTGTAGAGAAGTTCTTTGACGATGATGGCGAAAAGCACATCCTGGGAATGGTGATCATTATGGACAAGATCCTCAAGATCGAACAGGAGCGCCTCGAAGCCTTCAAGTCAGAGCAAGACTACAAGCTCAAGAGTTCATTCCTGGCTTCTATGGGTCACGAAATCCGTACTCCTCTGAATGCCATCGTGGGTTACTCTCAGATTCTATTCTCGATGTCCGACCAGCTCAGCAACGAGGAGAGGGACTCATACGCAAAGGTAATTAACCAGAACACCACCCAGCTCCTCTCCCTGATCGACAACGTGCTCAACTACTCAGAGGGTCAGGATGAGCCGGAAATCGTGCTTTCTGAAAAACACGTATCCGAGCTGATGGAAGAGCTCTATATGACCCACAGCATCCTGGTGCCGAAACATCTCAAATTCAAGTACGAAAAGGGCTCGGACGAAGACTTCATCAAGGTCAACAGGGGAAGCCTCCTGCAGGTTGTCTCCAACCTGATGAACAATGCTGTCAAGTTCACCCAAAAGGGCAGCATCACTATGGGCTGGAGGTCGGATGACAAGAATGTTTTCATCTATGTCACCGATACAGGATGCGGCATTGCTGAAGATATGATAGATACCGTATTCGACAAATATGCAAAGGCCGAGAGCTCTACTATGGGTGCAGGTATCGGCCTGGCGCTCTGCAAGAGACTGATCGAGAAGATGCACGGAGAAATCCGCGTTCACAGCGAGCTCGGCAAGGGCTCGACCTTTGAAGTTGTATTTGAAAAGATAGACTGTCCTTATTGATGGAAGCAAAGAAAATTGATCTTGCTGATTGGACCCTGAGCGGAGGAGGCGCCCAGGGAGAGAGTTATTTTTCCAAGACTGACAGCAGCCTTATGCTCAAACTCTTCAACCCGAAGATACCCACAGGGCTGATTGAGGGCGAGATTACTCTCTCAAAAGAGATTGCCGCCCTGGGACTTCCCGTTCCCGCACCCGGAGAACTCGTCCAAAGCACAGACGGCCGCTATGGAATCACATTCCGGAGAATCATAGGCAAGCAGTCATTCTGCACAGCGGCAGCCAATAAGCCCGAAAGCTGCAGGGACCTTGCCCGCAGGCTGGCCGGGATGGCTCGAGAGCTCCATTCCACCTCTTCACAGGGGACGAACTTCATCAGCGCCTGCGACTATTACAGCGCGATACTCGACAAACTGCCGCGCATCAAGGGCGATGAAAGAAGACTGTTCGAAAGCCTGATAGAGAGGCTGCGCACAGAGCAGACCCAAACCCTTCTCCACGGCGATTTCCACTTCGGAAACGCCATCACAGATGGGAGCAAGGACTATTTCATCGACCTTGGAGCATTCTGCTACGGCAACCCCAAATTTGACATTTCGATGCAGTATCTCGTCTGCACTGCTCTGCCGGACGAACTGCTCTACCACTACTACCACATCACACAAGCCCTCGCCCTGGAATTCTGGGACGAGTTCAAGACCGCATACTACGGTCCGGATGCGCCGTCGGACGAGGTCTTGATGGAGGAATTCCGTCCTTACCTGATAGTCAGGACCCTGTTTTTCGAAAGGGATCTGGGAGAAGACGAATTCCTGATCAAATTGAGACGGCAGCTCATCGAGAAGATGTAACTGCCGTCTTTTCAACTATTTGAATCTGTCGTAATTCTTTTTGGTGTCCCTCTCCCAGATTTCCATCGCGTCATCATAGGTTGGAGGTGGAGTGTAGAGTTTGTCCTCAGACTTCTGGCGCAGGGTGATGGCCTTGGTAGGACAGGTCGAAACGCAAAGACCACAGCCCAGACAGGCCTGCTGGTCTATTGTAGGCTTCTTATTGACAGGATTGAACTTGATGTAGCCGAAAGTACATCTTTTCTCGCACTTGCCGCAGCCTATGCACTTCGTCTGGTCAATAACGCTGTAATGATTGCTCCAAAGTGCGCCGGCAGGGCCCGGAAACTGCTTCTTGAGCGCGAGCATACCGCAACCGCAGGCGCAGCAGGAACAGAAATTCTCTCCTTCCTGGGAGTTGGTGGCCTGAATGATGCGGCCGTCTTTCTCGCCCTGGGCGAGGATAGCCCTGGCCTCCTCTTTTGTGATCTCGCGGCCGATACCGGTCTCGATGTAGAAGTCGGCGTAGTCATCAGTCTCGATACAGGTCTCAAGAGGGTGCTTGCAAGGGTTCTTAGGTTTGATCGAGTCCATCAGGCGGCACATGCAAACACCTACTGCGAACCTTGTATGCTTGTCGAGCATCGCATCAATGTCATCATAAGGCTTGATGACCGACCCCTCTACGAACTCGGCGTGGTGCGGCACTGTACGGTAGAAAGGCATCGTCTGGGTCATACGCTTTCCGAATGCGGATGAAATCATATACATCGCTGTCGGGAAAAGCCAATCCTTCGCCTCGTCAGGACGGCCACCCTGCCACTCCAGGAAGCCCATCACGAACGGGTGCATGCTGTACTCGTCACCTCTTTCGCGGTGGCGGCGGAAGATAAGGCCGCGGTTGGCCATCCTCTCGAGCTTTTCGCGAGCGATTTCTTCGCTGAAACCGTTCTTTTCGGCAAACTCAGCTGTTGTCTGGTAGCCCTTGTCCATCAGGAGAAAATCCTTGGCATCCTCAGGCCTGAAAATCTTCTTGATCAGAGCCAGGTCGGCTCCGACAAAGGATTTAGGAAATCCGAAACTCAGTTCATCAAGCCTTTTGAGCAGGTCTCTGTAAAGTCCCATATCATATTACTGTTTAGTGTCAATCTTTTCGCAGAGCCAGGCACAGAAGTCCTCCATTCCCTCTCCTGTCTTTGCAGAGAGCGGGAAGATGCGCAGGTCATCGTTGAGCTTGCGGGTATTGGACTCAAGAGCCTTGAAATCAAAGTCAAAAATGCCCAGGGCATCAATTTTTGAGACGATGAGCGCCTTGCATACCGAGAACATAAGCGGATACTTCAGCGACTTGTCGTCGCCCTCGGGCACTGATAGAATCATCGAAGGGAGGTCGGCGCCCAGGTCGAACTCTGCGGGGCAGACGAGGTTGCCGATGTTCTCGACTATCACCACATCCAGATCCTCCAGCGGCAGGCTCTCCAGAGCCTTGAGCACCATCGATGCATCCAGATGGCAGCCGCCACCTGTGCGCAGTTGCACCGAAGGGATGCCGAGCTGCTGCATCTTGAGGGCGTCAACAGTGGACTCGATGTCGCCCTCGATTACGCCAAAACGGTAGCGCGAGCCAAGGCGGCGGATAATGTCGAGTATGAAAGTTGTCTTGCCGGAACCCGGTGATGACATAATGTTCCAAAGAAAAAACTTCTTGTCGCGTGTCAGCGCGCGGACCTCGTCCGCAACATTGTCATTGTCCTCAAGGATACACTGCTTGAGGTCAATATAGGTCAGTTCTGCCATAATTATTCTCTATCTATTTCTATACCTACTATTCTGAGTTCACTACCCGTCAGGAGCCGCCCGTAAGGATAGCCGCAGGCGTCGCACTTTGCGGAGTTGATCTGCTCGCGCGCAATGGTGTAAACATTGCCGCATTTGCCGCATTCGGCACTTGCCTCCACTTCGCGTATTTCCACTTGCGCACCCTCGGCCAGACTCCCCTTCGAGATGTAATCCCAATATTTCTGGACAAGCTCCGGTATGAAATCCCTCAAAATCCCTACCTCGAGCACGACGCGGCTCACCCGCGTTGCCCCAACGCTTTCCGCTTTGGTAATCACGGACTTGTAGATGCTTTTCGTTATAGGAAGTTCGTGCATTTCATTTATGTCCAATCTTCAAATTTAGCAAATAATTCGTATATTTGTAAACCTTATAGATTTAGAAATGGAAAAAACCTATGCCCTCATTACCGGAGCCAGCTCCGGAATAGGATATCAATATGCCAGAGTGATGGCCCGTAAAGGCTATAACCTGGTGATAGTCAGCAACGAGCCTGAAGCTCTTGCCGAAAAGGCCGAAAGCATCCGCAAAGAGTTCGGAGTGGAGGTCGCAGACATCGAAATGGACCTCGGAAAGCAAAGCGCCGCAAAGAATCTCTATGACAGCTGCAAGGAGCGAGGCCTTGAAATTGAAGTTCTCATCAACAATGCCGGTGTTTACCACGACCGCGACTTCATCAAAGATTCCGAAGGATTCAACTCATTGATACTCAATCTCCACGTGTACACACCGGCGATGCTGATGTATTACTTCTGCCAGGATATGGTAAAACGCCACAAGGGCTATGTCCTCAATATGAGCTCCATCACCTCGGATATCGCCGTCCAGAGGCTGGCGACCTATTCGGCGACCAAGGTCTTCCTCAAGAACTTTTCCCGCTGCACCCACGTCGAACTGCGCCCTGAAGGCGTGAACGTCACCTGTGTGCGCCCGGGCGCCGTTGCGACCGACCTTTACCACCTCTCGCCGGGAGCCCTGAAGGCAGGCCTGCTGACAGGAGTCATCATCACCCCTGAAAGGCTCGCTGAAAAGGGTGTAAAGGCTATGTTCAAAGGCCGTGCCCGCATCACTCCCGGGCTGGTCAGCAAGCTGCTCATCGTCCTCGTAAAGATACTCCCTACCTGGTCGCTGAGACTTGTCCGCAAACTCGGCATATTCTAGAACAGCAATGACACTCGAAGAAAGAATCACAAGACTTGAGGATATCGAGGCTATCCGCTACCTTCAGGCGAAATATCAGCGCTGCCTGGACACTCGCGACTTCGACGGCATAGGCGAATGCTTCGCCGACGACGTGGTTTCATCCTACGGAAACGGCTCAATGTCCTACAACGGCAAAGAGGCTGTCATAGGGTTCCTTGCAAAGGTGATGACTCTCCAGATTCCGTCGGCCCACCTCATTCACGGCGGAGAAATCGACATTCTGGACAGTACTCACGCCAAGGCCAAGTGGTACCTTGAGGACCATCTGCTCCACAAGACCTACCTTATGAAGCTCAACGGAGCCGCCATCTATTACGTCGATTACCGCAAGGAAGACGGCGTTTGGCGCATCACCTCCATAGGCTACGACCGCTGCTTCGAGTACTTTGAGATGAGAGGGCCCGTCAACCTGCTGACCCTGGGCAAGACCACCTTCCTGAAGGCGGTCAAGAAAGCCGATCCGCAGAGCCTTGGGAAATGGGGACAGCTCTTCCAGTACAAAACACTCAAGAAGAAAAAGAAGAAATAATGAACTGCCTGCTCCTCTACTACACAGGAACATTTAATACCAGATACGTTACTGACAAGCTCCAGACAAGGCTCCAGGCCCTCGGCTGGAATGTTGACAGATACGAAATAGATCCGACCAACAACGAAAGGCTGGATTTCTCCCGCTATGACATACTCGGGCTCGGCTACCCCATCTACGGCTACTGCGCTCCCTGGCCTTTCCTGAAATTCATCCGCAAACAGAAATTTCCCAAAGGCCTCAAGGCCTTCATATACAAGAACTCAGGCGAAACCGAAAAGGCCAACGACGCCTCTTCGAAGTACTTTCTGCGCAAGCTCAGATGGGACGGGGTCAAGGTGAAGAACGAATACCATTTCGTGATGCCTTACAACATCCACTTCAAGTTCGATGACCAGACTGTCAGGGAAATGCTCGCAATGGACGACAAGCTGATGGACATCCTCGTCTATGAGGTATCCCACGGTATCCCGAATATGAAGGGTTACAAAATCTGGCCGCGCATCGTTTCAACCGTAGTGTCACGTCCCCAATACATCGGCGGCAGCGTAAACTCCTTTCTCTACAGGGTTGACCCTGAAAAGTGCATCAACTGCGACCTGTGCATCAAGCGCTGTCCTACCAAGAACATTTACCGCAACGGAAAGGGTGAAATCCGCTTCCACCACAATTGCCTGATGTGTATGAGATGCTCACTGTACTGCCCGAAGGACGCAATCTACATCGGTTTCCTCGAAGAGTGGGGATGGAAGGTCAACGGAGGTTACAACTTCAAGAAAATCGAACAGATGGAGCTCAAGCCCGTCATCAACAAAGACACCAAGGGCTTCTTCAAGTGCTACATCGAGACCTACGACAACATCAACAGGCGCCACAAGGAAATCTTCGGCGAATAGGCCCTATTTCTGAAAACGCATCATCTTCCTGCGGACAAAGCGCTCCAGGCAGGAAGGAAGATGCATCATCAGCGGAATCAGCGGCTTGAACCACCAGTCCGGCACCACAAGCTTCCTGCCCCTGAAAAGGGCTTTGAGGCCCTTGTGGGCGCAGCGGCGCGGAGTAATCAGCACACCCAGCTTCACGCCCAGATTCTGGAGTCTCTTGCTAAGACCGTACATATCCGTGGCTATTCCCGCAGGGCAGACGGCCGTCACATAGACGCCCTTTTCGCGCAGCTCCTTCGCGAAGGCGACTGAAAAGTTGCGCACGAAAGCTTTGGTGGCGCTGTACAGCGACAGTCCCGGGAAGGGCATCCAAATCGAGTAGGATGACATATTGAGGATGTATCCCGCGCCCCGCAGCGCCATCTGAGCGCCATACAGGCGGCACAGCCTGACAAGCGTGAGGTTGTGAAGGGTGAGCATAGTGGCGATCTTCTCGTCAGAAGTCGCCGTCACGTCGCAGAAGTTGAAGATTGCGGCGTTGTTTACGAGCACGTCCACATCTATCCCCTGCCCTTGGGTGAAGGCAAACACGGCATCGGCGGCTTCCGGCTTTGAGAGGTCGCAGAGGAAGCAGTCAAGCTGCAACTCGGGGAAGGCGGCGCCGATTTCGCCGGCTGCGTCAAAAATATTCCGCCCGCGTCCCACGAGCACGAGATTATAGCCCGCCTCCGCGAGGAGCTGGGCATACTGACGCCCCAAGCCCCTGGCGGCACCCGTCACGAGAGCTGTTCTCGAGCCCCTCTTTTTGAGACTGTATCCCATCAGGACTATTTGATTTTGTCGATCTCCTTCCAGAGTTTCGCCGGAATCTGGTCTGCGCAGTTGTGGCAGCAGATCATCTTGTCGGAATACATCCTGGCCATACAGTAATCGCGATGGTCGCATTTGCTGCGGGTATTCATATCACCCTCGCGCAGTTTTTGGACGAAGAGCGGGTCGTTGACCAGGGCTCTGGCAATCTGAACACACTCGAAGCCCTCGTCGAGCACCTTTTCGAT